>CAYUHD010000090.1:0-2557 GCA_964444385.1 uncultured Gammaproteobacteria bacterium | reverse complement strand
CCCAGACCATTAAAAAATTTTGACATTACTGGTCCATTTGAGCGTTTGTAAGTATAGGCAAGCTCAAACGGAGCTCTTAGCAAATCATTCTGATCACTCATCTTCTTCAACCATTGTATTTTTAGACGTGTCTATTAAAACATGTTTCATTAATTTTCCAGAAGCATTTCTTGGTAGTGGCGAGTCAACAAATTTCCATTTAGAAGGAACTTTAAAATCTGCAAGTTCTGTAGCAACCCATGTAACTAATTCGGAGTCACTTAATTGTGCATTATGAGTAAAAATAATTGCCATTACTTCTTGTCCTAAATCATCATGTGGAATCCCAATGACGGCAGATTCTTCAACAGATTTATGGGAATCTAAAATAAGCTCAATCTCTTGAGGATAAACATTTTCAGCACCTCTTAAGATTAAATCTGTCCGTCTTGATGAAATAAAATACAGAGATCCTTTCTTATAACCCCAATCCCCTGTTCTCAGCCATCGATCACTTGTTAAGGCAGCAGAAGAGGCATCTGGATTATTATAATAGCCAAGCATCACCGAAGGGCTTTTAACATATATTTCACCTTCTGTAGAATCTTTTTTTATCACCTTACCTTCTTCATCCCTTAGCTCAACCTGAATTGTTGGCATTGGTTGACCGGGTGATGATGGTTCATTTTTTAGATTTTCTCCCCAATTAATAATTGTAATAGCTCCTGATTCAGTTAAACCATAACCATACCCAAAACTATATTGCGAGTTAGGAAAAACTTGTTTTGTTCTATCAATCAACTCTGGGGGCATTGGAGCTCCACCACCACCAACAACTAATACACTTTCAAAATTTAACCCCTCAGACTCAGCTTTATCTAGGATTCTTTTTAATGTTGTTGGAACAGCGCCTCCCCATGATGTAACGTTAAACTTTTGAATTAGTTCTATCGCTCTATTAGGCAAAAACCTACCGTCATAAACTAAAGTGATAGAGCCTGCAAATAAACTGGTCACAGCACCTGCCGATAGTCCTGAAACATGAAATAAGGGAGAGGTAAGAAGACTGATAGGTGTATTCTTCGACCAATCAATTCCATGACTAGATGAATCTTGTGACACTGCTGCACCTTGAAGCATTTGCAGCGTTGAATTTGCAATCATTGATCTATGAGAAGTCATAACTCCCTTTGGAGTTCCAGTGGTGCCTGAGGTATATAAAAGGCAAGCGCATTTGTCTTCATCCACACGTACAAATGAATCCAATTCATGCTCATAAGATGTTAAATCTAAATCTTCAAAAATTAATACAGGCTGCTTTAATTGTTCAGGAATTCTATCGAATCTTTTTTGATCAGCGACAATAATATTGGGGTCAGCATCCTCAATAGCCTTAATAGCTTCAGAACCTTTCCACCAACCGTTTAAAGCACAAGCGATTGCACCAATGCTAACAGTTGCCCAAAAAAATATAATCCATTCAGGACAATTAGAAGCGTAGATAGCAACTCTGTCCCCTGCTTTAACATTGTATTTATTCTGAAGAAAATGAGCTGTCTTTTTAACCAAGGCCAGATGATGATTAAAACTTATAACTTTATCTTGATAGATTAAATAAGGTTTATCACCATGGCTTGCAGATAAGTCAAGAAAATCTACTAATGATCTTGGTCGATTCTTGAAAACATCCATTTCAACACCCAAAACATTTTCTTGATGAATCTCAAAAAAAGATTGGCTTTCAACCAAAGCTTGGATGTATTTATCTGAATGCATAATTAAGATTTTACTATAAAAGATTGTAATAAATTTCCTAATATTGTTCGTAAAGTTATGATTCGTTATAGTGAATTAGATACAATTAAATTTAATACATCTTATTAGAGAGACTATGGCAGATCAAAATACTCATCGGTTAGCTGTAATTACTGGGGGCGCCTCTGGTATTGGATTAAGTACTGCTAAACGTTTTTTAAATGAAGATTATGAAGTACTGATCCTAGACGCCAATAAAGAGGCGGGAGATAAATCAGTAAATGACCTTAAATCAGATACTTGTAATGTTAATTTTATACATTGCGATATCACTAAACATGAACAGATTGAATCTATTTTCCAAAATTTACTTGATAATAATCATCCAGCGCATGTGCTGGTGAATTGTGCTGGCATTAGCCCCGCTTTAAACCCATTACATAAATATTCAGTAGAGGAATGGCATAGAACAATAGCTATTAATTTACATGGCACCTTTTATGCCTGTCGAGAGTTTTTAAAACTTGCCACAGCACTAAAAATTAATGAAGGGGCAATTGTAAATGTTTCTTCTATCATGGGAACAAGAGCTAGTGCAGCACAAGCCTCCTATGGAGCATCTAAACATGCAGTGGTAGGCTTAACAAAATCTATTGCCCAAGATTATGCAACTATGAATATTAGAGCTAATGCAGTTGGCCCAGGTGTTATCGATACGCCAATGAATACTGAATTGATGAAAGATGATGATGTCATGAAATATCTGCTGCAACGTGTTCCTTTAAAAAGAGTTGCAACATCAGACGAGGTTGCAAATCTGATA
>CAYUHD010000089.1:1397-2578 GCA_964444385.1 uncultured Gammaproteobacteria bacterium | reverse complement strand
GCCGAAACTACCGGGTATATCCGGTTAGATGGCAGCCTCTCCCATTCACCACAACTAGACGCATACAGGGAGGTATGTGATGGCTGAATGTGTAAGTGGCATCTACCAGACAACGATTGTGTTGGATGCCGATGAATCGGGGGCGTTGCTTGAAGCGTTGCGTTTTTGCGCGGTGGATGGTGACCTTCCGCTGGAGTTGACCGAACTGTTTGATGCGCTGGGAGGTATGTGATGAATGAACTCAGTGATGCAACATACGTCATAGTGGGCGAGGTTGACCCGTTTGACGAGGAACAACTGTATTGGTCTAATGCGATTGGCTGGGTTTCATTACCCGATGCAGATGTGTTCAGCGATGATGAACGTCAGCGATTGCACCTGCCATTAGGCGGGAAATGGGCCATGAAACCAGAAAGCGTGTGAGATCCTCTCTCTTTCTGAACTGAACGAAGTGAAGTTCAGAAAGAGAGAGTGGAAACGGCAAGGAAGGTAAGTAGACGCATACATGGGAGGTGCGCTAATGGTTGAGCGAGTGGTGTCTGCCACATGCAAGGAGTGTGGCACGGTGGAGTCGGTGACGGTCGATGCGCATAAGCACGATCGTTACCTTGGGCGTGAGGGTTATGTCCAGAGTTTGTTTCCTGCGCTGTCTGCGCAGGAACGTGAGGTTCTGATTCAGGCCGATTTGCCTTGGACTAAGAAGTCGTGGGCGTGGTTCTTGTGTGGCTCGTGTTGGGATCTGATCCCCGAGGATGAGGAGGAATAGCCGTGGGCAAGTATGAGGATTGGGACTTTCTGGCTGCGTTTCTGGCTGCTGACGGGGAGTCCGTGAATGACCTGTTGGACGACGCCGAAGAGGCGTACTTAGGTAACTACAACACAGGGTTGGAGGAATGACATGATGATGAACGACAAGACCGTCCCAACTTGCACGGTGTGCGGTGGGTCCGGTGGGGGTTACGAGTTCCCGTTGTGGCCTAAGTGTCCGGACAAGAAGTTCGGCACGATCTGCGCCGAGTGCGACTACGAGCGGTCCATCAACCTTTACGACGGCTTCTACGCATGAATGAACTAACGCACGAAGGACTGCTGTTCTATGCGCTGTTGGGGTTCGGGTTTCTGAGCGTGTACAGCGTGATCGAATGGTTCTTGGAGCGACGAGACATCAAGCGAGGTAGACG
>CAYUHD010000089.1:0-1387 GCA_964444385.1 uncultured Gammaproteobacteria bacterium | reverse complement strand
ATTGGAAATCCTTTTTGGGCCCGCAAATTTGAAAAAGGGGAAATTGCCGGAAGCCCTCGGCCAGGGGTCGAAACAAATGCGTGCGGCCGTTTTCTTTCAGGGTTTCGCAAAGCCCGCCGTGGCCCAACAACGCGCCGCCCGCGCGCCGGGCGGACGCGGGCGGGTCGCGCGGGGTGCGGCGGCACCGGATCCGGCCGTAGTTTGGCCCGGAAGGGGGCTGTTTACACGGTGCTGATGATTGAGCACGACGACCCGGACAATGATCCGAGGGCGTGGGATTGGGGGCTGATCGACTTCGGAGCCGTCACTGATCGCCCGGTGCTGGTCAGGACCGTTGGGCATTGGAACATCGGGGCGAGTCCGTGGCA
Source organism: uncultured Gammaproteobacteria bacterium (assembly GCA_964444385.1). GTDB lineage: Bacteria > Pseudomonadota > Gammaproteobacteria > Magnimaribacterales > D2472 > D2472. Next base: position 1,019 of record CAYUHD010000089.1, on the reverse strand, counting down.
TCAGCCCGAAGCGATGATGGTTCATCGCCCAAAGTACGCAGGTAGGCGAGAAACCCGTGGTCGGTTGGACCGCTAATGCGTATCAGATCCTCTCTCTTTCTGAACTGAACGAAGTGAAGTTCAGAAAGAGAGAGAGGCTGCCAAATCGAAACTAAGCACATGGGAGGTGCGTAATGGCAACACTAATCAGAGATTCCCTGTACATAGGCGAAGTTCCTTGGAATGAGTCCTGTGCGCAGGTCGGTACGGACATGTATCTGGTGAACGCCCGTAAGGAGTGTCAGCGATTCGTTGACCAGATTCGCAGGCACTATGGCGATGAGCCGGTGGGTGCACGCTTGTACATCAAGTCGAACCCGCATGACTTCGGCAGTTACCTGTCGGTGGAGTGCGAGTTCGTATGGGATCCGACGGACATGGGGGACGACTTGACGCCTTCGTATGACTATGCCCTTGCGATTGAGTGTGACCACTTGGGCGTGTTGGAGAACTGGGACTCCGATGAGTAGCCCCGGTACGAACGGCACCGGAACCCTTATGCATGAGATCCTCTCTCTTTCTGAACTGAACGAAGTGAAGTTCAGAAAGAGAGAGTGGAAACAGCAAATGAACCCTACGCACGGGAGGTGCGAGCAATGAGCCATGAGATTACGGTAAACGGAGTAGACGCAGACATCGAGTTGGACGATACGCTCGTCTGGGACTTGGTGTCGGATGCCGTCGAAGAGGCTGCCCGCGATGCGGTCCGCGACTACGCATGGGACGAGGTGTGCAGCGAGGTCGAAGAGATGATCGACTCGCACGGTCGTTCCGGCGAGAGCGTGGAGAACGTGGTCGTTGACCTGCTGAGCGACTACACCAGCATGAAGCAGCAGGGGCGGGAAGCGTGCGGAACGGGCCGAGCCTTTGAGAAGGCGGTCGAACATGCCGTGGCATCGTCGGATGTGGTGGTTTCACGGTCGGTAGCAAACGTGGATGAGGACTTGGCTGTCCAGAAGCGTCTGGCCGATCTGGAGTAC
>CAYUHD010000088.1:0-2707 GCA_964444385.1 uncultured Gammaproteobacteria bacterium | reverse complement strand
AAACATCAGAACTTAAAAAGGCATTGACTTTTGCTAATCAAGTGGCAAGCTTTACGGTAACCCAAAAAGGAGCCAATCCTCCGTGGTTGCATCAAATAAAGTAAATAATTTTTCTATCCCTCGCATATATATTTAGACTTTGAGGGTACGGGGGATCCCCCTTTGGCTCCGTAGATAGATATATACGCCCTCCCTCACACATCAAACGAAATTTGGATTTCGGTTCAAGTTGACTTATAATCGCAGTGTAAAAGATGTCTCTATTTTATTAAACTTTAGTGCATATATGTCTAATGTCAAATCAGCTTTATTAGCTAGTAGTATATTTCTTCTTACCGCTTGTGGCGGAGGAAGTGGCTCTAGTAAATCAGTGATAATTAACGATACCAACCAAACAGAAACTGATAACGTTACTTCAGATAATTCTTATACTGAAGAAGATGTTAATCTAGGCACTAAAACTGAAGGAATTTCAGCTAATTCAGATGATTTTTTAACAGGTGAAGTGAGAGGATATTGTAACAATTGGCAAGGTTGTACTCTAGATAATTTAACTGTATGGACAACCGATCATATTGATAGCGGCACAGGTACAAGTTACCAACACATAGAGGCTGCGGGCATTAATGATGCTTGGGCGAGAGGCTGGACTGGTAAAAATGTTAATATTGGTATTATTGATACAGGTGTTAATGTTGAGCACAATGAACTAGATGGACAAATTGGCGGTGTTTACAATAACGAATCAACAGATTGGAATGGGCACGGATCACATGTTGCCGGCACCATGGTTGCTAAACTTGATGAGCAAGGTGTGGTTGGAGTAGCATTCGATTCTAAACTATATGTAGTTAGGTCGCAGAGCTTAAATTACCTAGATTCTAATTACTGGAATTATTTTAAAGACAATGATGTTGATGCCGTTAATTTGAGTATTAACGGTCGTTGGGATAATAATATCAGTTTCGATGACAACTACGTTGTTGGTAGTGATCCTAACAATCAATTAGATACTTACAGCTCCTTATCACTTATTGATGCTGATGAAAACTTGTACAAATGGAACAAAACTGTATTTAAAAATGGCAGTTACGTAAATCTTGACCAAGTCATAGCTCAAGATGACAATGGCAATTTTGTATACGGAGGGATGGGCTCAATCAATGCACTAGCAAGCAATATGGCTAATAGTGAAATTGTACTGGTTAATAGTGCTGGTAATAATCAAAAAATTGCTATGGCACCGGGTTGGTATGCTACTGCTACAAATGATGATGGTAGTTTAATGCTAGATGGCAGATTAATTATTGTTGGCTCTTATGACCCAGCTCCAGGCACAAATAACGGATACTCTGCTAATGCTGGCAGTATTTGCTGGAATGTTGTGAACGACGTATGTAAAGATAAATACCATGTCAGTGATTTTTTTATTAGGGCACCAGAGAGTATGACATCGTTAGATAATGTTGCAGACCAATATTATGATATGTCAGGTACAAGCATGGCCGCTCCAGTGGTAACAGGTAGTATCGCTTTACTTAGACAAATGTGGCCACATATGACAGGCTCCGATACTGTCCAACTCATATTAACTACAGCCGATTCAAGTTACCAAGGATACAATGTAGGTATAGATGGCCATGGCAGACTAGACATGAACGCTGCAACATTGCCATTGGGAGCTACAGGTATTCCAACAGATGGTAGAACAGATGGCGATACAATTAGTTCTTCAGGTTATGTGGCAGGTAACAATAGTATTCCAAGTTCAGTTAGTTCTTTGATTGTAGAAACTTCAAAAATAGGATTTAATAGAGATTGGTTGGTAACTTTTGATCATACTAGTGTTCCAGTTGATACTGCTTTTCATAGTTTTACTGACTATGCTGAACTACAGACATTGGGTACAAGCGACTTTGCTATACACCTTAGAGAAAACGACACAGATAAAATTGCCGTTACCATTAATGGAACCACCATCGGCTACATTAAAGAAGATGGTCAATACTTAGGTAGATACTTTAATGGTATGTTTGGTATTGGAGAAACAACAACTACTTTCCTTCAAAAGAACTATTCAACAAATCTTAATAGCAGCACAATTTTTAGTGCAAAGATGAATATTGGCTATACAGAAGTAGATACAGTAAACACATCACTGATTAACAATTCAGATAACTTGTTGAGTTATGGCTGGAAAGCTCAAATTGATAATGAACTTGACGACAATTGGAGCCTTACTAGTTTTTTAGCTCGGCCTATTAGTGTGTTCTCAGGCAGCATGAACATTAATGCTCCTACAAGTAGAATCGGAGATTCTGTAGTATATACAAACACAGAATGGAGTCAGTCAGCAAAAGCTGAAACTGACCTAGGCATAGAGGCTAGCTTTATAAAAGATAACTTTAGTTGGAATATAGGTGGTGTAAAACGCTATGATACAGCATTGGGTGACACTTGGTTTGCTAAAACTACAGCTAGTTGGAATTTTTAACAAAAGGTGTGAATTTTTACCATATGAAAACTGCAATTGTTATACAGACGGGTAGAAATTTACATCTATGTCTAAATTCTTTGTTATTTTTTTCGGAGAAATTAATGTTAAAAAAAATTTATCTATGAGATTCTTGTGTTTGCTTTCATTGTTTTTGACATCTAATGCTTTGGCTACAAAACTTTATGAAGTTAATTTCACAAACCAAGCTGA
>CAYUHD010000087.1:0-2718 GCA_964444385.1 uncultured Gammaproteobacteria bacterium | reverse complement strand
ATGGCCATTGTTGTTTATCGCCTTGGAACTCATATACCAATTCCTGGAATTGATCCTGCAAGACTGGAAGCTTTATTCGATCAAAACCAAGGAACAATCCTTGAGATGTTTAATTTATTCTCAGGTGGTGCTTTGGAGAGAATGAGTATTTTTGCTTTAAATGTAGTTCCTTATATCTCTGCTGCAATTATTATGCAGCTTTTTTCAAACTCAATTCCATATTTAAAAGAACTAAAAAAAGATGGTCAAGCAGGACGCAATCAAATTACTCAATACACAAGATATGGAACAGTTGTACTGGCTTTTGTTCAAGCATCAGCTTTAGCGGTAACCCTTGGAGCAAGCGGTCTTGCATATGAACCAGGAACTTCATTTTTCATTTCAGCAGTTTTTAGTGTCGTTGCAGGAACAATTTTCTTAATGTGGCTTGGAGAACAAATTTCAGAGCGTGGAATTGGTAATGGAATATCAATCATTATCGCTACAAGTATATTGACTGGAATTCCAGGAGCAATTGGTCAAGCTTTAGAACAGGCTCGCCAAGGTGATTTAAATATTTTGTTGCTTATGGGAATTGGTGTATTGGCAATGTTAGTGATAGCTATTGTAGTTTTTATAGAAAGAGGGCAAAGACGTATCACTGTTAACTATGCTCAAAGGCAGCAAGGAAGAAAATTAATGCAAGCCCAGGCTAGCCATTTACCCTTTAAAGTAAATATGGCTGGTGTGATACCAGCAATTTTTGCTAGTACGTTTTTATTATTCCCAGCTTCACTTTCTACATGGTTTGGCCAGGCAGAATCTTTTGGATTTTTACAAACAATTTCTTTAGCGCTTAATCCGGGGCAACCTTTATACATACTTACATTTTCTGCTCTTATTATTTCATTTTGCTTTATATGGTTAGCTTTGACATTTGATACGAAAGAAGTAACAGATAACTTAAAAAAATCAGGAGCATTTGTTCCTGGAATTAGACCAGGAGAGCAAACTGCAACATACATTGATAGTGTTTTAGCAAGGCTAACTGTATTTGGCAGTATGTATTTGACGCTAATATGTTTACTTCCTCTGGCTTTGATTAATTTTGCAGGAGTGTCTTTCTATCTGGGCGGAACATCTGTATTAATTATTGTTGTTGTATTGATGGACTTTATGTCTCAAGTTCAATCTCACATGATGTCAAGTCAGTACTCTTCCTTATTAAAGAAAGCTAATTTAAAAAACTATAATAGATAAATATGAAAGTTCGAGCATCAGTAAAAAAGATTTGTAGAGATTGTAAAACAGTAAGACGTAAAGGGGTTTTGTATGTGATATGCAAAACAGATCCTAAACATAAACAAAAGCAAGGGTAATACAACATGGCTAGAATTGCAGGCGTAAACATACCAGAGAATAAGCATCTTGAGATTGCTCTAACTCATATATATGGGATAGGCAAAAGAACTGCTCAAGATATTTGTGCTAGTGTAAAACTAGAGCACTCAAAGAAAGTCTCAGACCTTTCTGAAGAGCAGTTAGAAACTATTAGAATAGCTGTTGCAGAATACACTGTTGAAGGTGATCTTCGTCGATCAGTCAGCACGAATATCAAAAGACTTATGGACCTTGGATGTTATAGAGGAATTAGACATAGAAGAAAGCTTCCTGTTCATGGGCAAAGAACTAAAACTAATGCAAGGACTCGCAAGGGCCCTAAAAAACCAATGAGGGCATAATCAATGGCAGCTGGCAAAAAAGTTAAAAAAGTTATTTCAGATGGCATTGCTCATATACATGCTTCTTTCAATAACACAATCATTACCATTACTGACAAGCAAGGTAATGCAGTATGCTGGGCTACTTCGGGTGGCTCTGGTTTTCGTGGTTCAAGAAAAAGCACCCCCTTTGCAGCACAAATAGCGGCGGAAAAGGCTGGAAATAAAGCAAAGGAATTTGGAATAATCAATTTGGATGTAAAGGTTAGAGGTCCAGGAGGCGGAAGAGAGTCTGCAATTAGATCTTTAAATTCATGTGGTTTAAAAATTAAGAGTATTACGGATGTAACTCCATTGCCTCACAATGGCTGTCGTCCTTCAAAGAAACGTAGGGTATAGGGGAGTCAAATGGCAAGATATAGAGGCCCATCACTAAGATTATCAAGAAGAGAAGGCACAGATCTTTTTTTGAAAAGTGGTGCAAGATCAATTGAATCAAAATGCAATATGGAGACAGCTCCAGGCGTTCATGGTTTGAGAAGAGGAAGATTATCTGATTACGGAGTGCAGCTTCGTGAAAAGCAAAAGGTTAAAAGGATTTATGGCATTTTAGAAAAGCAATTTAGAAACTATTACAAAAAAGCATCTAAGTCTAAAGGTAACACAGGCGAGAATCTACTAAGTTATCTTGAGCAAAGATTAGACAATGTTGTATATCGTATGGGATTTGCTTCAACGAGGGCTGAAGCACGCCAGCTTGTATCTCATAAAGCATTCTATCTAAATGGTGTAACAGTTAATATTCCATCTTATCAGGTTCAACCTGGTGATGAGCTAGAGGTAAGGGAAAAATCCAAAGCACAATTAAGGATTAAAAGTGCAATGGATCTTGCAAGTCAAAGAGAAGCATGTGAGTGGCTTGAAGTTGATTCTAAAACTCTCAAGGGTGTATTCAAATCTGTCCCAGATAGAACAGATTTAAGTGCTGAAATTAATGAAAATCTCATTGTTGAGCTTT
>CAYUHD010000086.1:0-2896 GCA_964444385.1 uncultured Gammaproteobacteria bacterium | reverse complement strand
AGAAAGCGGGATGACCATATGGCGGTTGTCGTCGATGAATTTGGATCGGCGATCGGAATGATCACCATGGAAGATGTTATTGAAGAAGTCGTCGGGGAAATTGATGTTGGATATGACTTTGACGAATACTCCCCGAAGAAGCGTCACCAACTGGAGGAGGTAGAGCCCGATGTATATGTCATGGATGCCCGTATTCCAATTTCAGAAGCAGCTGAAGTGTTAGGTGTGCATCTGTCTGGTCGAGACGCGCACACTGTGGGTGGTCTCGTAACGGCGCAGTTACGGCGTATCCCTAAAGTTGGTGACCGGATTGAGGAGGCGGGATTCTTGTTCGTTGTTGAGGATGCCAACGACAGGGCACCTTTGCGTATCAGGGTGCGCCCACTCTGGGAGACCTGACTAAAAGAAGCTACGGCCAAGATCAAGCAGGGGCTGGACCAGCAACTTAAGCACCAGCGTCATAACGATAAAGACGATAAGTGGTGAGAGATCTATGCCACTAGTGACCGGAATTATCCTGCGGGCAGGGCGGAGTATCGGGTCGGTAAATGAACCGAGGAGTCTTGTCATCGGATGCTGTAATCCACTACTGAACCAGCTGAGCAATGCGCGGACAAAGATACTGAAAATAACGACGTAGACTGCAAGTTTCGCAAGTTCACCGATGCTGAGAACTACAATTCCAGCGAACTGGGGACTATGTCCAAGCAGCATAGCCGTCAGCGTAAGTCGAATGACTTCCATGCCGAGCAGTAGCAAGAGTGCCGATAGATCGACCCGCCAAAGACCGGGAATGAATCTACGCAATCGTACCAGCGGGGGGTTAGTTGCCCGGACAATAAACTGGGAAATTGGATTGTAAAAATCAGCCCGCGTCAACTGTAGCAAAAAGCGAAGCAATACCAGGAGGATGTAAATCCCCAAGGCGGTATCAATCAAAAAAAGCCCAGCGTCAGAAAAATAGGATCCCACGTTCAGTCTCGATCCAATAATTCTGCGAGCTCACCACCTCTTGCGCGCGCAGCGGATACGGCTTTTTCAAAGGCTTTGCTTACTCTGGAGGAGTCCAGGACGTTAATGGCTGCTTCAGTGGTGCCTCCAGGTGAGGTCACACGCTTTTGTAAGATGCCCGGATCTTCGACCGACTCCACTGCTAGGCGAGCGGCCCCTAGGGCAGTTTCAAGTACTAATAGTCGAGCTGTATCTTCATCCAAACCCTCGGCCGCTGCGGCATCTTTAATGGCCTGCATGACATAGAAAAAATAGGCGGGGCCACTACCTGAAACTGCCGTCACGGTATCCATCAGGCTTTCATTTTCGATCCACACCGTTTTGCCGACAGCAGACATGATCATCTCGGCCAGCTCGCGTTGGTCTTCGCGTACATTTTTATTCGCATACAGCGCTGAGATACCTGCGCCCACCAGCGCCGGCGTATTAGGCATCACCCGGACGAGAGCGGGACGATCCCCAACCCATCGCTCGATACTTGGGGCGGTTACACCGGCTGCAACGGAGATAAGAAGCGGTCGACGTTCTGCAATCAAGTCCCTAAGTGGTACTACGACTTTTTGCAGCACCTGTGGTTTGACCGCGAGTACGATAACGTGTGCGCCGGTTGCTGCGGAAATATTCTCAGCATGGACATTGACGCCGAAATCCTCCAGGAGTTTATCTCGTATCTCAGGAAGTGGTTCTGAGACAGATATTCGTGTACTCGAAGCGCCAGCACTGACTAGCCCGCCGACCAGACTGCGGGCCATGTTGCCGCCGCCAATGAAAGTGATGTTGGAATTACTCATAACACTTGACAGGAGTCTCCAGCATGTCTTCTTTGGTATTTAAGAGTTGCTCACCGACCTCTTACGAGGCCCGAAGATTGCCGTCCCGATGCGCACGTGTGTTGCACCTTCAGCGACGGCAGCTTCCATATCATCTGTCATACCCATCGAAAGGCAATCCATATTGGTTTGATGCTCGCGATTTATTTTTTCGAGGAGTTCTCGCAGATCAGCGAAGACTGCCCTTTGGCGATCGAAAGCTTTTTCTGGAGTAGGGATAGCCATCAGGCCACGAAGTTTCAGATTAGGCAAATCCTTAACTTCGCCAATAAGCTTATCAATTGCATCTGTTGAGACTCCTGACTTGGTGGATTCATTTTGTAGATTCACCTGAATAAGGCTATTAATCGGGTCAGCGTCGCTCGGCCGTAGGTCGGATAGGCGTCGTGCGATCTTTGCTCTCTCGATGCTGTGAACCCAGTCAAAATTAAGCGCGATATCCCGGCACTTGTTGCTCTGGACGGGACCGATAAAATGCCAGATACAGCCTACATCTTTAAGACCCGGAATTTTGCTCAAAGCCTCCTGAATCTGATTCTCCCCAAAGTCGCCCTGCCCCTGGGTCGCAACGGTTCGGACATCATCTGCTGGGTAGGTCTTGCTGACGGCGACCAGACAGACACTGCCCTCGGGACGGCCAAATTGGTGCTCTGCCTGACGCAAGCGTTCGGTCAAGGTCCGATAGCGGGCAATCAGAGCTGGTTCTATCTCGTTTGGCATCAAATCCTGCGGGTGCGTGGTGTGGGTTACCAATAATTCGGCGTGCATCATATTGGTTTTCCGATAGCATTATACTTTGGGGAGACCCTTGGCCAAGCGTAAGGAACGTCTCAAAAATTGAACTATGGATTTATCTGAACTCCTTGCGTTTGCTGTCAAAAATGGCGCCTCGGATATTCATATCAGCGCCGGCTTGCCTCCCCTTATCCGTATCGACGGGGACATTCGCCGGATTAAAGTTGATCCGCTTCCTTCCAATCTTGTCCATGACATGATGTATGACATCATGCTCGACAGTCAGCGCAAGGAATTCGAGGAGCGCTGGGAGACCGATT
>CAYUHD010000085.1:0-2942 GCA_964444385.1 uncultured Gammaproteobacteria bacterium | reverse complement strand
TCGGCGTTATTGTAAGTGTTGGTGGTCTTGGCTTTATGGGTTATTTGGCTCTTGTGTCTGAAGCCATGTATGTTGAGTTAGGGGCAACCTATGCCAACATATTGGTAGGAATCTTATCTGCGATTGTGGACAACATTCCGGTGATGTTTGCGGTCCTTACTATGACTCCTGATATGTCATTGGGTCAATGGTTACTTGTTACTTTAACTGCAGGAGTAGGTGGAAGCTTACTTTCAATTGGGTCTGCTGCCGGTGTTGCTTTAATGGGCCAATCTAAGGGTTACTATACGTTTGTATCTCACCTGAAATGGATTTGGGCAATCGCACTAGGATATGCTGCCAGTATTTTGACTCATCTCTGGATTAATTCGGCACTTTTTGATGTCCCGATCTAACCTCTTTATTGATATTGGAAACTCTGCTATCAAATGGCGGACACCTGATTCAAAGGTTTGTTCAGAAAAAATAGAAAATTTTGTATCAACAACGTTGTCTCATGCAGATATTGCTTGGGTCAGCGTTGTTGCCCATCAAAACATTGTTGATGAATTAAAAAATCAATTCAATACAGTTAATATAGTTCACTCTCAAGAACAATTTGATAAACTAACACTATCATATAAAGATTCATCTAGTCTTGGGTCAGATAGATTTTGTGCAATGCTTGCTGCGATGAAGAAATTTCCAGACAAACCTATTCTTGTAATTGACGTAGGAAGTGCAATGACTTTTGATGTCGTAGATAGGGATGGGTTGCACAAAGGCGGCCTAATCATGCCTGGCCTTAAATCTCTTAGAAAAAGTTTTCTAAAGTTTGAAATGAGTGATCTTTCGATTCATGATTCCAGTCTGGCAAGTGATACTTCAAATGCCTGGAAAAATGGCACTCAAGCAATGCTCGTATCGGCAATAAATGACCAAATCAATAAATTCAAAGTTAATTTTTCTGATGGAGTGGTTGTAATTTGTGGAGGCATTGTTAATGAAATAAAGGAAGACTTACCTAGCTCAATAAATTTCTTTGATAATCTAGTGTTGGATGGTTTGGAAAGTTACAGTCAAACTGTGGGATAATGACACTCAACGATAAACAATTATAAAAATACAATGAAAGATCATCGCGTATTGTCCGGGATGCGTCCAACAGGGCAGCTTCATTTGGGGCATTATCATGGAGTCCTCAAGAATTGGGCAAAACTTCAAAATGAGTACGACTCTTACTATTTTGTGGCAGACTGGCATGCATTCACAACACACTATTCAGACAGAATTGATTTAGAAAACAATGTGTCAAATATGATTGTTGATTGGCTTGCAACTGGCCTCAACCCTAATACAGCAACGCTATTTGTACAGTCCAAAGTGCCTGAGCATGCTGAGCTTCATTTGTTGCTTTCAATGACTACCCCATTGAGCTGGTTAGAGCGAGTTCCGTCATTTAAAGATCAGCAAGAAAAACTAAAATCCAAAGATCTCTCGACTTATGGCTTTTTGGGATATCCACTTTTACAGAGCGCTGACATATTGATGTACAAAGCAGGATTAGTTCCTGTAGGTGAAGATCAGGTAGCACACGTTGAATTTACAAGAGAAGTGGCAAGGCGATTTAACTATGTTTATGGAAGGGAGCCTGATTTTGAAGAAAAAGCTGAGGCAGCAATCAGCAAAATGGGCAAGAAACAGTCAAAGTTATATAGAGGGCTCAGAAAAAAATATCAAGAAACTGGTGATGATGAATCACTTGTTAAAGCAAAAGCTCTACTTGCAGAGCAACAAAACATTACTCTTGGAGATAGAGAGAGGCTCCAAGGCTTTATTGAAGGTTTAGGCAAAATTATATTGACTGAACCGGAAGCGCTTTTAACTGAAGCATCTAAAATGCCAGGTCTTGATGGTCAAAAAATGTCAAAATCCTACAATAATACAATTTCTTTGAGGGAAGAGCCTGAAACCGTTAAGCAAAAAGTTAATAGAATGCCAACTGATCCAGCTCGAATCAAGTTAACTGACAAAGGTGACCCTAACAAATGCCCAGTTTGGCAAATGCATCAAATATACTCTTCGGATGAAACTCTTAACTGGGTTAAGGATGGCTGTACAAAAGCAAAGATTGGCTGCATAGAGTGTAAAAAACCCGTTTCAGACTCAATTATTGCTGAATTAGAGCCAATTCAAGAGGAGGTAGCGAAATACGAGTCTAACCCTAATCTCATTCAAGAAATAATCTTTGAAGGTTCCGAGAGAGCTCGAGTTGTAGCTAAAAGCACAATGGAAGAGGTTAGAGACGCTATGGGGATTACCTACTAAGGGAAGGTTTTTAAGCAATGTCTCAAAGATTGCAAAAACTCATTGCTAATGCCGGGTATGGCTCAAGACGTTGGGCAGAAAGATTAATTTCCCAAGGTAGGGTTTCAATTAATAATCAAGAGGCTAAGCTTGGCACTAAGGCGACCATAAACGACAAAGTTACTATTGACGGAAGGCTGATTGATCTCGGACGTTACTCTGAAGAAGAAACAAAAGTTTTAGTTCTAAATAAGCAGGCTGGGATTATTTGTTCCAACAAGGACGAAGAAGGACGAAAGAGTGTCTTTGATTTTTTGCCAGAAAATACTCGATGGGTTATGGTTGGTCGTTTAGATCTGAACACTTCAGGTTTATTGCTATTTACAAATAATGGGCATTTAGCTAATAAACTGATGCATCCCAGTTCTGAAATTGATCGAGAGTATGCCGTTCGCGTTTTAGGTAAGGTCGAGGACGAACATATTAAAAAGCTGACCAAGGGTATAGAGCTAGAGGATGGATTTGCTAAGTTTCATAGGATAACTATTGGCGGTGGTGAAGGAGCTAACCGTTGGTACCATGTGGTTGTCAGAGAAGGAAGAAAGAGAGAAGTCAGAAGACTATGGGAGGCTTTAGATTTTAAAGTTTCTCGATTA
>CAYUHD010000084.1:1441-3090 GCA_964444385.1 uncultured Gammaproteobacteria bacterium | reverse complement strand
GTTATAATTTTTTTTTTTCATAGTTATTTTATAAATCTTAAAATCCAAAAAAATCTAGTCACTTTCAAAGCTTAAATAAAATATTTTGGTAAGGCTTCCAAAAAACACTGTAATCGCTAAACATAGACCATACTAAAAGAACTATCCCAAAATAGATAATTATTGAAATTACAATCCACTGTCTAATCTCTCCTTTTTGTCCAAAAAATTCTGGTAAATATGAAAATATCACTAATTGGATCGGTAGCATATATAGAGCTATTCTATCAACAGCCGTGCTAGCATCGCTTATAAATAATAATACAAATAATCCAATGGATATTATGGCGCAAACCCTCCAAAGAGATAATTCAGGTCTCGTAAAAATAAATCTATGTGGCCATAATAAAATTAGAATAGAAGGCAAAAGTAACATTAATAATCTTATTAGAGCGCCCTCTGATTGATATGAATGCTCTACATAGTAAAGGTACAACCTATCAAAAGGATCTGAAAGTACTGTTAAGTATGAGAGAACTCCCAAAGCTCCAGTCCAAATAATTAACCACAAGCGATTTTTTGTTGCAGCTAATGCAGCAATTGGGAGCATGATTATTGCCGTTTTATGGAAAGCAGTGGCTAAAAGTATAAGAAAAACAAATAAAAGTTTTTTCTCTCTTCCAAGAGCAACAAAACCTATCATCGCAAACCCTAAAGCTACGCCTTGACGAGAATAGCCCATCCCAACAACAATTAATAAATATGGAATGGCTGCTAAAAGTGCAAGCATAGGTCTGGGAAGATTTCTGCAAAATATTGCTAATCCGCATGAAAAAATGAAACCACAAATAATATTGACTCCATAAATTCCCCAGTCTAGTTGACTGCTTACCCAATTAATTAAAATATATCCAGGGTCGCTGGTAATGATAAATGTATCTTTTAAGTCGATTCCAGCAAAAGAATCATAGTACATCAAATATGCTCCCCAATCGCCCCCTACTTCGAACCTTAACCCTATGAAAATTGTTAAAAAAACAATAATGAATGCCCATATAAAATCAATAGTGAGTTTCTGAGGAGAATTTACAGTTATTGGAATCCTAGATCTGCCTATCATGGCAAACATTGCAAAAAATAAAAAAACTACCCAATAAGTAAACATAAATATCTTATTGTTGTTTTAACCATGCTTGAAACATTAATATAGTCCACAGCTTTGATGTCCAATCATATTTTCCGGATAGATGTTGATTCCATATTTTTTCTATATTGGTTGAATTTAAAAATCCTTGCTCATCAATCAAACGCTTATCCAACAAAGTATCAGCCCAATATTTTAATGGGCCTCTCAACCAATCACCCAAGGGTAATGCGAAGCCTGCTTTTGGTCTATCCAATAATTTCTTAGGAACATATTGATATAAAATTTTTTTCATCAACCATTTCCCTTCACCAGATCTTATCTTAAGAGATAATGGTAACTTCCAAGCATCTGAGATAACATTTTTATCTAGAAATGGAGCCCTTGTTTCTAAGCTCACTGCCATAGAGGCTCTATCAACTTTACATAAAATATCATCAGGCAAGTATGTAATAAAATCATGGAACATCATTCTACTTACAGGCTGATTGAGGATCTTCTTGACAGGAGAATCTATTTTTGAAAT
>CAYUHD010000084.1:0-1431 GCA_964444385.1 uncultured Gammaproteobacteria bacterium | reverse complement strand
ATTTTTAAGTATTTTTAGTATTTTGTTACTTGCATTACCATTTCCATAAGGATTTTTTGAACTCTTTATTTTTTAAAATCTCCGAAGTATCCTCCCAAATAAAAGAAAAACTCTTACAAAAATCATCAAGATTATTAGAATTCTTTAAAGCTAATCCAACCTTGTGAACTTTATTCCCAAATAATGAAAAGTCTTTAAAAAAGAATAAAAATTTAAGTTGATCCCAAACGCTAATAGGAACAGAAATAATTATTAATCCAATAAATTTCCTAACAAACTTTGGTAACCATGATACTTTCAACCAGATAGAGGAAGAAAATATATAACGATTATAACCGCCAAATAACTCATCTCCAGCATCTCCAGATAATGCAACAGTAACGTCACGTTTTGCAGCTTTACAAACAAAGTAAGTGGGTATTTGTGAAGAGTCTGCAAATGGTTCGTCATAAATTTTTGGTAGCTCGGGTATAAAATTTAAAACATCTGTATCAGAAACTTGATACTTTGTATGATTGGTGCCTAAATGTTTAGCAACATCTGCAGCAAATTTAGACTCATCAAACTCTGAATTTTCAAAACCAATTGTAAAAGTTTTGATTGGTAAATCAGAATTTTTCTGAGCTAATGCTGCTACTAATGATGAGTCTACACCACCACTTAAAAAGACACCTAAAGGAACATCTGAGATTAGTTGAGATCTTACTGCATCATTTATAGTACCTTCTAATTTATTTATAGCTTCATCAGTATTAGTAAAAAGTTGTTGATTAGAATTCATGACTGTTTCTTCTAGAGACCAATATGTATTTTTCTGGAAATCAATGGGTTGTGACTGAGCTAGATCAAACTCTAGATATGTACCAGGCTCAACTTTATAAATTTGCTCATAGATAGAATAAGGAGATGGAATGTAGCCATGTTTGAAATAAGAATCAAGGGCATACGATGACAATTCGTTTGTAAAATTTGGGAATCTTTTTAAAGACTTAAGTTCTGAACCAAAAACAAATGAATTATTTATTTGTCCATAATAAAGAGGTTTCTCGCCAGCACGATCCCTAGCTAGCATTAGCTTATGAGCCTCTTGGTCCCATAGGGCAAAAGCAAACATTCCATTGCACATCTGAAGGGCTGAATTTAATCCAAATATTTCAATGGCTGCAAGAAGTGTTTCAGTATCTGATGATCCCTTCCAAATAATTGTTTCAGTATGAAATTCACTTATCTTTTTTCTTAATTCTAAATGATTGTATATTTCTCCATTAAACACTATCAAATATCTTGACGAAAAAGATTGCATGGGTTGATGCCCCATCTTAGAAAGGTCTTGTATGGCTAATCTTGTATGACCCAAAGCAAGTTGATGGTCCTCACAAATCCAAACCCCAGAGCTATCAGGGCCTCGATGTATTAAAGATTCCATCATAT
>CAYUHD010000083.1:0-3117 GCA_964444385.1 uncultured Gammaproteobacteria bacterium | reverse complement strand
AGATTCTAATATTTGTTGAGCTTTAATTGATTCATTTAAAATTGACCCTGAACCAATAAGAGTAACTAGGGGAGCGTTATTTTCATTCAACTTATATAAGCCTTTAATAATTCCATCCTCAGAATTCTCCGGTTGTGCAGGTTGCAGGTAGCTCTCATTGGTAACGGTAATGTAGTAGTAATAGTTTTCTAAATCTACAAACATTTTTTTAATTCCATCTTTAAAAATAACTGCTAATTCATATGCGTAAGCTGGATCATATGAACGACAATTAGGAATCGTAGAAGAAAAAATATGACTGTGCCCATCTTGGTGCTGCAAACCTTCTCCATTTAAAGTTGTTCTTCCTGATGTTGCTCCAATCAAAAATCCTTTTGCTTGAGAATCGCCTGCTGCCCATGCTAAATCGTGAATACGCTGAAACCCAAACATAGAATAAAATAAATAAATAGGAATCATTGGAATGTTGTAGTTTGAGTATGCAGTTGCAAGCGCAATCCAGGCTGAAAATGCTCCCGCTTCATTGATACCTTCTTCAAGCATTACTCCATCTTTAGATTCTTTGTACCACATAACTTGATCAGCATCTTCAGGTTTATATTTTTGACCTTCAGAAGAGTAAATGCCTATTTGTCTAAACAATCCTTCCATTCCAAAAGTTCTAGCTTCATCAGGAACAATTGGAACTATATGTTGACCGATATTCTTATCTTTTAATATATCTGTCATCATGCGAACAAATGACATAGTAGAAGAGATTTCCTTGCCATCAAAGCCATGAGTATATTTTGTAAAAATAGAATATGACGGACTAGATAATTTTTGGGTATGACCACGTCTTCTAGGAATAGGGCCTCCCAACCTTTCTCTTGTTTTTAGTAAATATTGTATTTCAGGAGAGTCCTTTGAAGGTCTTACATAAGGCAATTGCTCAATGTCTTTATCTGAAACTGGAATATCAAATTTATCTCTAAAAGATTTAATGTTCTCCAATGCTAGTTTTTTAACTTGATGAGTCGTATTATCAGCTTCCCTAGATCCAGTTCCATAACCCTTAGTGGTTAAAGCTAGAATAACTGTTGGAGCCCCTTTAGAATTTACTGCTTTATGATATGCAGCATAAACCTTGTAAGGATCATGACCTCCTCTATTTAATTTATATATATCCTCATCAGTTAGATCATCAACCATTTCTAAGACATCAGGGTCTTGTCCAAAAAATTTCTCTCGAGTATATGCGCCACCTTTAGCTTTAAAATTTTGAAGTTCTCCATCAACAACTGCATCCATAAGTTCTTGCAGTTTTCCTTCTTTATCCCTAGAAAGGATAGGATCCCACAATCTTCCCCAAATAACCTTAATTACATTCCAACCTGAACCCCTAAACTCTCTTTCAAGCTCGTGAATAATTTTATTGTTCCCACGAACCGGGCCATCTAATCTTTGTAAATTACAATTTATGACAAAAATTAAATTTTCTAATTTCTCCCTTCCAGCCAAACCTATTGCTCCCTTAGATTCTGGTTCATCCATCTCGCCATCACCACAAAAAACCCAAACCTTTCTATTATTTCTAGGTGCAAGACCTCTAGAAGATAGATATCTCATGATATTTGCTTGATATATTCCCATAATAGGTCCCAAGCCCATTGAGACTGTTGGAAATTGCCAATAGTCCGGCATCAGCCAAGGATGAGGATATGAGGAGATACCAGGCCTATCTACCTCGCGCCGAAAATTATCCAAATCTTCTTCAGATAAATAACCTTCTAAAAAACTTCGTGCGTAGATTCCTGGAGAAGAGTGCCCTTGAAAATAAATTAAATCTTCTTGCCCATCTTTTGAACCTTGAAAAAAATAGTTAAATCCAACGTCGTATAAAGTGGCTGAAGAAGAGAAAGTTGCTATATGACCCCCTAAATCATCTGATGATTTATTTGCTCTTAAAACCATTGCTAAGGCATTCCACCTTATAAGCGACCTGATCTTACGCTCCATAAAAAGATCCCCAGGCATCTTCGCTTCCTCGCTTACTGGAATTGAGTTCCTAAATGGGGTTGTTAAATTGTAATTAGGGATAGTGCCTGATTCAGTTAATTTTGATGCAAGTTTACCGAGAATAAATGAAGCTCTATCATTACCCCCTTCATTAATAATATTTTCTAAAGCATCCAACCATTCTTTTAGCTCAAGGTCATCTTGCAATTGATTTGATTTTGATCTATTGTTCAAAGCTTTTTATATTGACAACGCTGTCATTATACCTCCATAACCTAATAATTGTTATTATATTATTTCTTTAAAATTTCACCAAAAGGTAAAAAGTTATGCGTTTTTCATACCATCCATCCATGTGCGATCCATCATTTTATTTAGAGCTTGGCAAAGCTGCTGAAGCTGCAGGTTTTGATGTAATAACTTTCCCAGATAGTATCTGCTACCCAAAGGAGTGCGATTCAACATATCCCTATAATGATGATGGAAGCAGAGAATTCCTTGATGGTGTTCCATTTTTAGAACCATTCTCAATTATTCCAGCAATTGCAGCTGTTACAGATAAATTAGAATTTTCTACCTCGGTATACAAATTAGCACCTAGACAGGCTGTAACTACAGCAAAATTTGTAACTACATTAGGAGTTATGACAAATAATAGATTTCATTTTGGTGTTGGGGTAAGCCCTTGGTATGAAGATTTTCTTGCAACTGGAGAGCGCTGGGAAAAGCGTGGCAAGAGAATGGATGAACAAATAGAAATACTAAAAGGCTTGATGAATGGTGAATACTTCTCTTATAAAGGGGAGTTCTACGATATCCCTGAATTAAAGCTTTGCCCCACTCCATCAAAACCAGTACCTATACTCATAGGAGGTCACTCAAAACATGCTCTTAAAAGAGCTGCGCGAGTAGGAGATGGCTGGATTAGTGCGGGATTAGATCTTGATCAAACAAAAAATCTTATAGATCAAATTAATACTTTTAGAGATGAATATGGAACTTTAAATCATCCAAACTATCAGTTTCAGGTAATGGGAGAGGCAGCATATTCACCAGATGGAATAAAAAAACTTGAAGATTTGGGTGCTACAGATGCAATTGTTGCTTTTAGAAACACTT
>CAYUHD010000082.1:0-3495 GCA_964444385.1 uncultured Gammaproteobacteria bacterium | reverse complement strand
TAATCATAGGAAACTGGAATCCATTCACAGGTATCATTTTAACAATTGAAAATATTGTGAATGTATTTGATGACCCAGGAAATACAAGAGTTGTTTTTTTTACATTCCTAGTAGGATCATTAATCACTTTAATTCAAGTTTCAGGTGGTGTCGAGGGGTTCATTAAAAGTTTTCAGAAAAAATTAGGGAAAGGCAGTGATAAAAAGAACAGAAAAAAAGTTCAGTTTTATGCTTTATTAACAGGAATTTTAATATTTGTTGAATCAAATATTTCTGCCCTAACAGTTGGTACAATATTCAGACCTATGTTTGATAAGCTTAAAATTTCAAGAGAAAAATTAGCTTATATAGCTGATTCAACTTCAGCACCATCAAAACTATTAATTCCATTTAACGGATGGGGAGCATTCATTATGGGTTTGTTAATAACACAAGGCATTGAAAACCCATTTATGGCATTAGTATCTGCAATGAAATATAACTTCTATCCTATTTTAGTTATTGTCATCTTATTAGTTATAGTCATTACTGGTAAAGATTTTGGTTTGATGAAAAATGCAGAAGAAAGAACAAAAAAAGGTGTTTTATTTGATAAAGGATCATCACCTATGATATCTGAAGATATAACTATAATTAAAACTAAAGAGGGAGTAAATCAAAATTCATTTAGCATGTTAATTCCTATGGTTTCAATGATAGTTATTATGCTATTTATGTTATTCTATACTGGATATGATAAATCTGAAGAAAATATTACATTTTTTGGAATATTAGGAAATGCATCAGGTTCTACTTCTGTTTTATATTCAATAATATTATCTATAATTGTCGCATCAGCTTACTATGTGATAAACGGAATATTATCTGTTAAAGAAGTTATCTCTCATTCTATCAAAGGCATGTCTGGTATGATGCAACTCTCATTATTAATAATGTTAGCATTTGCAATAGGCAACCTATGTAATGAATTAGGTACAGGAAATTATGTATCTAACGAATTGAAAAGTGTTTTGTCACCAAAACTAGTACCTGTTTTACTATTTTTAACTAGTTGTTTTATTTCGTTTTCTACAGGCACATCTTGGGGTACATTTGCGATTATGATTGCTATTGCTGTTCCTATATCTGATCAGATGGGAATAGATAGTTCTATTGCTGTAGCTGCAGCTCTAGGTGGAGGTCTTTTTGGAGATCATTGTTCTCCTATATCTGACACTTCAGTGATTTCATCTATGGCATCAGCGAGTGATCATATAGATCACGTGAAGACTCAGTTACCTTATGCTCTAATCTCTGGACTTTTAACAAGTCTTCTCTATTTGTTTATTGGGCTATCATTATAAAAAAACACCTGATAAATCAAGTGCTATGATTGCTTAACTAACTAAAATATTCACATTTGAATAATAGTTAAAACTACATTTCTAATGTTATTGGATTATTTTAAAAATCCTAAAAAAGTTAAGTATATGTTAAATTATCAGATATATCTATTTATTAGGTTTTCAAAAAATTCTTGTTTTCCTGATTTTAAATTAGGTTCTTCTATCTTCCTAGCATAAGTATTCATTTCTTTCAGTGTAAGTTCACGATTTGTGAATTTTTTTCCTACATCTGATTCAAATGATGAATATCTATTATTTAGCATTGATATATAATCTGAATCTTCAATTATTTTTTGTGTAATTAATAATGATCTAGCAAAAAGATCTATTCCACCAATATGTGAATAGAATAAATCCTCTAAATCCGTAGAATTTCTTCTTGTCTTAGCATCAAAATTGATACCTCCTCCCTTAAGCCCCCCAGATCTAATTATAACAAGAAGAGCTTCAACAATTTCATAAATATTATTTGGGAATTGATCTGTATCCCATCCATTTTGATAGTCTCCCCTGTTTGCATCTATACTCCCCAACATATTAGAATTTACAGCAGTTTGTAGTTCATGATCGAAAGTATGATTTGCAAGGGTCGCGTGATTAACCTCAATATTTAACTTGAAATCTTTATCAAGACCATATTCTTTTAAAAATCCAATTACAGTTGCAGCATCATAATCGTATTGATGTTTAGATGGCTCCATCGGTTTAGGTTCAATAAAAAAACAACCTTTAAAACCTTGAGATCTACCATAGTCTTTAGCCATATGGAGAAATGTAGCTAGATTGTCAAGTTCTCTTTTCATATCAGTATTAAGAAGTGACATATAACCTTCTCTTCCTCCCCAAAAAACATAATTTTCACCTTTTAACTTTAAGGTAATATCAATTGCATTTTTAACTTGAGCAGCAGCATATGATACAACATCAAAATCAGGATTTGTTGCAGCTCCATTCATATATCTTGGATTTGAAAATAAATTAGCGGTCCCCCATAACGGCCTTATGTTAGAATTTTTCATTTTCAAAATACAATAATCAGATATATCACTTAATCTTTTTTCAGATTCAGATATAGAATTTCCTTCATCTATTAGATCAAAATCATGAAAACAAAAATATTCAAGATCAAGTTTAGATATGAATTCAAAAGCTGCATCCATTTTTTGATGTGCTCTTTTAGTTGTATCCATTGATTCCATCCAAGGATATTTTTTTGTGCCAACTCCAAAAGGATCATTTCCAGAATTTACAAAAGAATGCCAGTAAGCCACAGCAAATTTAAAATGCTCTTTCATTGGTTTACCAAAGACTAATTGGTTTTTATCATAAAACCTATATGCAAGGGGATTATCAGATTCCTCTCCCTCAAATTTTATTTGATCTATTCCCTTAAAAAACTCTTTTTGACCTATTATTGTTCCCACTGTTTTAATTTAATTTATTTAATACCATTTTCCAATTTAGATAAGACTCATCTAAATTAGGTGATAATGACGGACATAATTCATCAATACATTCTAGATTTTGAAATGCATCTTTTTCATTTTTATAATAACCTACTCCTATTCCAGCACCTCTTGCAGCTCCAATAGATCCATCTGTTTCATAAACCATTAATTTTGTCTTAGATACATTAACAAATGTTTTTCTGAAAATTTTACTCTTAAAAAGATTTTGATTCCCAACTTTTACAGTATTCACCTCTATACCCATATCTCTTAATAGTTCAATCCCATAAGATAATGAGAAGGAAACACCCTCTAGAACTGATTTAACTAAATGATATTTATTATGCCTATTAAAATCAATCCCATGAAACATAGATTTAATATTGCTATTATTTGAGAACATTCTTTCTGATCCATTTCCAAAAGGAAAAAAGATCAAATCATCTAAATTTTTTATTAATTCAGCTTTTTTATCCATTTCAGAGTATGAGATTTCACCTAAAACACTTCTTATCCATGAGTAAGCTATTCCAGATCCATTGACACAGAGTAAAATTCCATTTCTTTTCTTTAGAGAAGTATTATTGCAATGTAAGAAAGTATTAACTCTATTATTTTTATCATATATTTTCTTATCTGAAACACAATATATGACAGCAGAG
>CAYUHD010000081.1:0-3499 GCA_964444385.1 uncultured Gammaproteobacteria bacterium | reverse complement strand
TAAAATTTATAAATGAAATTCCTACAAAATTAGGTTTTTTTAGTATCAATAAAGGCAAGCAGATTGCTATATTTTTTCTTATTATTGCTATTTCTATGATTTATGGAATTTCAAAACTTGAAGTTGAAAATAGGTTTATTGACTATTTTTCACCTGAAACAGAAATATACCAAGGGATGTTGTTGCTTGATCAAGAATTAGGTGGAACCGCTACATTAGATATACTTATTAATGAGCCTCCTGAAGATATTCTTGAGGAGGCTGATTTCGATGGTGATGATTTATTTGAAGATGATTTATTTGCAGATGATTCAAGTGATGCATCTGGTTATTGGTGGAATGCTACATCACTTGCTAAGCTAGAAGAAATTCATGATTATCTTGATGGGATTCCTGAAATGGGGAAAGTTTTAAGTGTGGCCAGTGGTATTAAGTTGGCTAGAATCATTAACGATGATATGAATTTAAATGATTTAGAGTTAGCTTTACTTCGTTCAGTATTACCTGAGGATATTAAACAGACTTTATTATATTCTTATATCAATCATGATGATTCAAAGGTACGGATTTCTGCAAGAGTTCTTGAGTCTGCAAATACATTAAATAGAAAAGACCTTCTAGATAAAATTAATTTTGATTTAATTAATACATTTGAGCTTGAGCCAGAGCAATTTCAAGTTACTGGTTTGGCAGTTTTATACAACAACATGTTGCAATCATTATTCTCATCACAAATTAAATCATTAGGTCTAGTTTTTGGCGTAATTGGATTAATGCTATTGCTGTTATTTAGATCAATAAAAATTACCTTAATTGCTCTGGCTCCAAATTTAATAACCGCAGGTTCAGTCCTTGGGTTGCTAGGAATTCTAAGCATACCCTTAGATATTATGACTATCACTGTAGCTGCTATTAGTGTAGGAATGGCAGTAGATAACACCATTCACTATCTTTATAGATATAAAACAGAAGTCTTAAATCAGGAGATCTCAAATGAACAAAGAATTATAAATTCCCATAATTCAGTTGGAAGAGCTGTCTTTTATACAGCAATAACAATAGCGTCTGGGTTTTCTATTTTTGCTCTATCTAATTTTATGCCAACGGTGTTGTTTGGATTGTTTACTGCCTTTGCTTTGTTGGTTTCTTTTTTTGCTTCGTTAACTTTGCTACCATTTCTTTTAAAGTTTTTTAATGCTTTTTCTCAACAGGAGTCATAAATGGCAGGACCTCTAAGTGGAATAAAACTGGTAGAATTTGCTGGCATTGGGCCTGGACCATTCTGTGGAATGATTTTGGCTGACATGGGAGCAGAGGTTATTAGAATTGATAGATCTTCTCAGCATGGGAAAGGCAATACAATTGATTTTCAGCACAGATCTAAATTATCTTTATCTGCAGATTTAAAAAACCCTCAAACTGTTAATGAGATAAAAAAGTTATTAAAAAGTGTTGATGGATTAATAGAGGGCTTTAGACCTGGTGTTATGGAGCGACTTGGTTTGGGTCCCGATGAGTGTCTAAAAATTAATCCAAATTTAGTCTATGGCAGGATGACAGGTTGGGGTCAAGATGGCCCACTAGCTAAAACCGCTGGTCATGATATTAACTATATTGCATTAACCGGCGCTCTCGAATTAATGGGTAGGAAAGGTGAAACTCCACCTCCTCCTTTAAACTTAGTTGGAGATTTTGGTGGTGGCGGCATGTTTCTTGCATTGGGGATAGTTTCTGCGTTACTAAATATTAAACAAGGTGGCAAAGGTCAGATTGTTGATGCTGCAATGGTAGATGGAGCCTCTGTGCTTATGTCGATGTTCTATGCTTTTAAAGCTTCTGGTTTTTGGTTAGAAGAAAGAGAATCAAATATGCTTGATGGCGGCGCACATTTTTATGATACCTATGAGTGTGCAGATCAAAAATTTCTAGCAATTGGATCAATTGAGCCACAGTTTTATGCAGTCCTGCTAGAAAAGCTCGAAATATCAGATCCAAAATTTCAAGATCAGCATAATAGAGATAAATGGCCAGAACTTAAAACTATTATTAGAAATAAAATCAAAGATAAAACTCGTGATGAATGGGCAGATATTTTTGATGGTTCCGATGCTTGCGTTGCACCGGTTTTGAATTTATCTGAGGCACCAGAACATCATCATATGAAAGCAAGAAATTCATTTGTTAAGATAGATGGAACTATTCAACCAGCAGCTGCACCTAGATTTTCAAATACGCCTTCTGAGATTCAACACTCTTCGGTTAAAGCAGGAGAAAATAATGATGAGATCTGTGCTAAATATAATTTAGATAGATCTTGTTTTAGCTAAAAAAGTTAACAGTATTATCATATGTAGCTAACTTTAATTCTTCTATTCCAATTCCTACAAGCTCACAGATTTCATTAGCTATGTGAGGTAAATATTTTGGCTCATTGATATTTTTTTTAGGCTTTTTAAGAAGATTTTTAGGAATAAGGTAAGGACAATCAGTTTCTAACATCATTCTATCAATTGGTATATTTTTAATTGACTGGCGTAGATCAATATTTCTTTTTGCATCACATATCCAACCTGTCAGCCCAATATATGCACCTAGTTCTAGATAATCATCTAATTCTTTTTGAGTGCCTGTAAAACAATGAACTACAAATTTTGGAAAATTATCCAAATTTTCTTTAATGATTTGAATAAAATCGTTATGACCATCTCTTTGATGAAGAAAGAGAGGTAACTTAAGTTCTTTTGCAATCTCTATATGCATTTGAAAAGATTCTCTTTGTATTTCGGGAGGAGAAATATTTCTAAAGTAATCTAATCCAGTTTCTCCAATAGCATTTGGATTTATGGACTGAAGTTTATATAGAAGATCCTTATGATTTAACTCAATTATTTCATTTGCATGATGAGGATGAACCCCTGCAGAGATAAAGTATTTCTCAGGCGATTTGCTTTGGATATCCTTTATTGGGTCTAAATCATTTAAACTAGCGCACAGTAAAACAAATTTCTTAACGCCTTCGAGCTCAGCATTGGCAATAACTTCCTCTAAATTATCTTTAAAAGACTCATGAGTAAAATTACAAGCAATGTCTATAAATCCAGCCATTTTTAATTTCTATCAATTACAATAATGATGTAATTATCTATCAATATGAACCAATTTGAACAATTTCAAGCAGCAATAACTCTAACAAAGATTTCGAAGGGTGTTTTTTCATTTACTCCTGATCCTAAATATTTTGTTGGCAATACTCCACATGGAGGGTATCTCTTAGCTTTAATGAATAAAGCTATGACATCTGTATTACCTCATCCTAGCGCTATTAATTCTAATGTTTATTATTTAGATAGAACTGAGCCTGAGCCTGCTGAACTTCATGTTGAAGTGCTGAGAACTTCAAGAGGATCATCCATGGGTCAAGTTAAGTTAATTCAGAATAAAAAATTAAATTGTTTATATTCTTCTCTTTGCTCTGATTTTCAATATATGAAAGGTTACT
>CAYUHD010000080.1:0-3545 GCA_964444385.1 uncultured Gammaproteobacteria bacterium | reverse complement strand
CAAAAAATTAAAATTGACTGCTCGATGATTACTCGAGATCCAGCTGAAGCAACTACCATAAGTAAAAATCTTGAGGACCTTGGATATGATGGTGTATTTACTTTTGAGGGTCCTCATGAACCCTTTCTACCTCTCGCTGCCGCAGCCCTAGCAACAACTAAGCTTGAGTTAATAACATCTATTGCAGTTGCATTTTCTAGAAATCCAATGACTTTAGCTAATCTTGGTTATGATCTTCAGTTAATGTCAAAAGGAAGATTTATCTTAGGATTGGGATCTCAGATAAAGCCTCACATTGAAAAGAGATACTCAATGCCATGGTCATCTCCTGCGAAAAGAATGAAAGAAATGGTTAATGCCGTGAAAGCAATTTGGAGATGTTGGCATGAGGGCAAAGATTTAGATTTTAGAGGTGAATTTTATCAACATACCCTAATGACCCCATTCTTTAATCCTGGAAAAAGTCCATACAACTTCCCAAAAATTTATGTTGCAGGAGTAGGCCCATTAATGACTCAAGCAGCAGCTGAATCTGGAGATGGATTTATTGTGCATCCTTTTCACACAACTAAGTTTTTAGAGAATATTACGATGCCATCTATCAAAAAAGGGCTAGAAGAATCCCAAAAAAAAGAATTTGATTTTTCGGTTGGTGTAATGGTAGCAATTGGAACAAATGATGAGGAAGTTGCTAAAGCAAGAGACGCATGTAAGGCTCAGATTGGTTTTTATGGCTCCACTCCAGCATACAAAGTAGTTCTAGAACAGCATGGCTGGGAAAGCATCCAACCAGAGCTAAATAGCCTAACCAAAAAAGGTATGTGGCAGGATATCCCAACGCTAATTTCAGATGAAATATTAGAAAGTATAGCAGTTACAGGTACTCCTGAAGAAGTTTCCAAAAAAATTTCTGATCGTTATGGATCTACCGCATCAAGAATTGCGCCTTCTATTTTTTCAAGTGACCCAGAGGTTACAAAAGAATTAATTAAATCCTTAAAAAAAATATCATGACACTTCCTGACATATCTGATAAATACCCAGACTTAATTCAAGTTGGAAAAATGAGCTTTCAATCTTTTGGTGGGAAACACTTTCTTGCCGGAGAAATTTATACTATCTCATGCTCTGATGACAATTCAATTGTTAAAAAGGTACTTGCTCGAGAAGGAGAAAATAAAGTTTTAGTTATTGATGCTGTTGGAATTTCTCATGCTTCTATGGTGGGCGACCAAATTGCAGGATCTGCTGTAAAAAATAATTGGGCTGGAATAGTAGTAAATGGGTATGTTAGAGATATAGAAGAGCTGCAGAAACTTCCCATCGCTATTTTTGCTAAAGGCGTAGTTCCTCAG
The DNA here is from genome assembly GCA_964444385.1 of uncultured Gammaproteobacteria bacterium. Taxonomy (GTDB): domain Bacteria; phylum Pseudomonadota; class Gammaproteobacteria; order Magnimaribacterales; family D2472; genus D2472. Next base: position 2,190 of record CAYUHD010000080.1, on the reverse strand, counting down.
AAAACAAACAAAAGAGATCATGGTTTTGAAGATGTTTTAATTTCGTTTGGAAGCACGGTGATGACTTCTGGTAAATGGATTTATGTTGATCAAAATAGTTGGCTGGTTGCAGATAAAAAGTTAGAACTTTAATTCAGAAAATATTGCTTGTTTTTTTAACCAAATTTTGTTAATAAATTCTTGGAATTTAGCCCTGTATTCTCGTTCATCTTCAAATGATCTATTTTTTAAATCAGGAGGAATAGAATAAGTCTTAACAACAACTTGCGCTTTTCTCATGTCGCCACAAAGGAAGTCCCATGTTGATCTTTTTTTGGATGCATACACTACTGTAAAATCAACAAGAGTTTCAACTTTAGGCATTCCTGATAACGCAATTGCAAGAGCACCAATCTTAGGCTTTAACAAATCTAGGTAAGGAGATTGTTGTGCTGTATGTTTATCAGCACTAAACCTTGTCCCTTCTACGAAACTAAAAGCTGTTGATGGATTCCTCGAAAATCTTTTCGCAGCTTTTTTTGCATTTTCAAAATCTACTATTTTTAATTCTGGATTTGCTTGAATTTGAGCCTGTGAATGCCTATTCAAGAAAGGCATGTCTATAGTTTTATGAACCAAATAAATAATAGGTATCCATCGCAACTCTTTTTTCATGAAGAACTTGAGTAATGGTATTTTTTGATGGCCTGCTGCTAATAAAATAAATATATCGGCCCAAGATTGGTGATTGCTTATTGCAATATACCAATTATCAGTATTAATATTTTCAGGTATTTGAAAGTTCCAGTCTAACCTGTGTAAAATTTTAAGAGATGTTGTAATACTTGAAACAGTCGCACTGCCCATTTTATTTGAAAACAAACCCAATACTTGTTTAAGCTTTTTGTTTGGAATAAATCTAGGTAAATTAAGAATTGTTAGGAGTGTAACGGCAATAGATAAAATCACTAGGATCGCAAAAAAAGTTAGAATACCAATCAGACATCTTTTTACTTCACTCATACGATTTTATTTTAACCCAGATTTTTTCTAGGTCTTCAACGGGCAAATCCTCCATCTTTTTTTTATTTTGGGATAACTCTTTTTCCATCAACAGAAATCGTTCCATAAATTTAAGATTTGCTTTTGTTAAAGCCTCGCTTGAATCTATTTCTAAGTGTCGACTCAGGTTAATTATAGAAAACAAGAGATCTCCTAATTCTTCTTGAGTATTTTGTTGATTATCTTCTTTTATTGCTTGCTTTAACTCTTTTAATTCTTCTTCAATTTTATTAATGACATCAATATTTGCCTTCCAATCAAAGCCTTTTTTATTAGCTTTATTTTGTATTTTTTTTGCCCTCAACATAGGAGGCATTGAAGCAGGTATATCATCAAAGAGGTTTTTTAGTTCTTTTTTATCTTTTTCTAAATCCTTCATTGCTTCCCATGATTGAGTTTGCTCAGACGATGAATTGGGCCTAGGAGCTCCATCAAAAACATGTGGATGGCGTCTGATTAGCTTTTGATTTAGAGATTCTACAATTTCATCAAAGCTAAATAGTTTTAATTCCTTAGCTATTTCTGCGTGAAATACAACCTGGAGCAGAATATCCCCTAGCTCTTCTTTGAGATTTTCAAAATCTTTTCTGGAAATAGCATCTGAGACCTCATAGGCTTCTTCAACAACACATTGAGAAAGAGACTCAAATGTTTGTTCTATATCCCATGGACATCCATTATCCTTGTCTCGAAGTTTACGCATTGTTTCGAGTAAGGTATGGATAGAAGACATTAGAAACCGCTTATATTTGCATACCTAGCTTGATGATATTCAGAGGTCCCAAAAATCTGCTCAGCAACACGAGCTCTTTTTAAATAAAAGCCGATATCATATTCATCGGTTACCCCGATTCCACCATGCATCTGAATTGCTTCATTACTGACTAAGTGAAGTGTTTCTCCAGCTTGAAATTTCGCAAGACTTGAAAGCCTTTCTAATTCATTTGAATTTTCATCTGCAGCATGCATTGCAGCAATAACCGCTGATTTTGTTAATTCAATTTCGCAGAACATTTTTGCTGCTCTATGTTGAAGGGCTTGGAAGGACCCAATTTGAACTCCAAATTGCTTTCTTTCTTTCAGGTAGTTAACTGTTACTTCAAAAGCTTCTTCAGTATTGCCAAGCATTTCTGCTGAAATAGCTATACG
>CAYUHD010000079.1:0-3605 GCA_964444385.1 uncultured Gammaproteobacteria bacterium | reverse complement strand
TGGTTCAGGGTCAATTTTAAATGAATCAATTAAAGCTCAACAAATATTAGAATCTGTTGGAATCAATTCTGATGTATGGAGTGCCACCAGTTTTAATATGTTAAGAAAAGAGGGAATGGAGAAAGAGCGTTTTAATGAACTTAATCCAATATCAAAACAAAAGATAACGTATGTGGAGGAATGCTTGCCCAGTTCAGAGATCCCAGTAATTGCAGCAACTGATTACATGAGAGCATATCCAGAACAAATCAGAAGTTTTATTAAAGCTCCTTATTACACTCTCGGAACCGATGGTTATGGAAGAAGTGATTCTAGACAAAAATTAAGGGAATTTTTTGAGGTAGATGCAAATAATATAGCGAGGTTGGCAATTTTTTCTCTATTCCGAAAAGGAGATCTTAGTAAGAAAGAAATTTCCTCTTTGTACAAAAAACTAAAGGTTGATCCAAGCAAACCCAATCCTTGGGAAGTTTAATGGCTAAAAAAATTATTAACATTCCAGATCTAGGTGAAGCTGAAGATGTTGAGGTGATTGAGGTTTGCGTAAAACAAGGAGACTCAGTTGATTCTGAGGATCCAATTATTGTTTTGGAATCTGATAAAGCTGCGATGGAAATTCCAGCCTCTACAAAGGGTAAAGTTATTTCTATTGATGTCTCTGTAGGAGATATAGTGAGCTCTGGCTCTACTTTTTTGCAGATTGAAACTAAAGATGATGAATTAGAGGTAATCGAAGAGGATTTAAGCGAGGATGAGTCTGAGAAAAAAGGAGATATAGTATCTGCTCAGTTAGCTCATAAAGAAAATCTACAATCTATTTCTGAGGTAAGTAATCCGAATGTCTACGCTGGGCCTGCAGTGAGAAAACTTGCTAGAGAATTTGGTATTGATTTGCTCCTTGTTAGTCCATCCGGTCCCAAGGGTAGGATACAAAAAGAAGACTTGCACTTATTTGTAAAATCTAAACTATCTAGAGGATCAAGTAATAGCTTCAAGTTTATACAGCCTGATATTGATTATTCAAAATGGGGGTCAATTACAGAAAAAAAATTATCAAAATTTCAAAAATCCGCATTATCTAATTTACATACTTCTTGGATCAATATTCCTCATGTTACGCAACACGATGAATGTGATTTAACAACCTTGCTTGATGTTCGAGCTAAGTTATGTAAAAAGCATAAGGTCAAAATCTCGCCCTTAGCTTTTATTGCAAAAATTACCACTCAATTGCTTTTTGAGTTTCCTCTATTAAATAGCTCTCTTGATCAGGGGTTAGAAAACATTATCCTTAAAGATTATGTAAATCTAGGTATTGCAGTTGATACTCTCGAGGGCTTGATTGTACCTAATATTAAAAATACACAAGATAAGTCCATCATAGAAATCTCAACAGAAATTAATCAATTGGCTGATGCAGCAAAAAAAAGGAAGTTAAATATTGCTGACCTTAAGGGTGCGTCTTTTAGTATTAGTTCCTTAGGTACAATTGGAGGAAAATTCTTTACACCAATAATCAATCCACCTGAAGTTGCCATATTGGGAATCTCAAAGAGTTGTGAAAAGATCGTTTCATCCAAAGATGGCTTTGAAGCAAGAACTTATTTACCTATTTCTCTTAGTTATGATCATCGCGCAATTAATGGAGTCTATGCAGTACAATTTACTAGTCAGCTTGGAGAAGCCTTGTCTGATCAAAAAATTATTGAAAAGGGGTTTAAATGATAGATCAAAATTTTGAAAAAGGGTGTGTTTTGGTTGTTGGAGGAAGTGGTGGCATCGGCTCATTATGCGCAAAAGAATTTGCGAATTCTGGTGCCAAGGTAGCTATTACTTATTATAAGAATGAACAAGCTGCTATTGATATAGCTAATGATATTGATTCTGATGTACAAATATATCAGCTAGACAATAGTGATCCTAGGTCTGTTGAGGAAACTTTTAAAAAAGCAGCTAAAGACCATGGCTCTATTAATACACTTGTAAATGCGGCTGGCTTTGATATACCTCAAAAATTTATAGGTGAGATAGATATTGATTTATGGAAAGGGGTTATTGACGCTGATATTAATGGATTTTTTAACCTGGTTAAAGTAGGGCTACCTTATCTGCGTGAATCAAAAGGTTCTATAGTGTTTATTAGTTCTGCTGGATTATTTAAATACCCTCCAGGAGATATTCTTTCAGTGGCGCCCAAAGCAACTATAGAACATGTTTTAAAAGGCATAGCGAAAGAGGAGGGTAGTAATGGTGTAAGAGCAAACTCTATCGCTCTAGGAATTATTGAAACAGGGATATTCCATCGATTGCGTGAAGAAGAAAATACTTTTTTTGATGATGCTTGGCACGAGGCTGTGATGAACACACTTGCAATTAAAAGATTTGGCTTTCCTGAAGAGGTTGCTCACACTGCAGTATTTTTAGCTTCAAGCAAAGGTGGCTACATCACAGGTCATTGCATGCCCGTTGATGGTGGATACCACCTTTAAGAATTATACAAAAAAGTCTGTATTTTCAACTCCTAGCTGCATGGCACCATAATTTCTTGAGAAGCTAACAGGGTTATTAGCAACATGAGCTCTTGCGGTATGAACATCTAAGAATATATTTTGAATATCGTGCCCTAAAAATACAGCTCCTCCTCCAGCATTTGAGAAGAGGGTGTCGACAACTTCTAAACATTTTTCGATAACTAATGATGCATCGTATCTAAATTTCACTCGATCTATCATAGGGATTCCACCTTGATTTCCAGCTTGATTAACCATCACATCATAGTTTCTAAACATTACTGTTTCTATTGCATCGAGCTTAGCAGATGCTTCAGCAATAATTGATTGTGTATGAGTATCACCAGCTAGTTTAGACGGGTCACTTGATGCCTTATTATTCGCACCCTCTATGAAAAGCTCTAACATTTTTTTTGTTGCACCAATAGCTGGGGTTGATACAGCTCTGACAAAAAGCTGACCCCAAGGGATTTTATATAAATCATTTTTATTAACCTTGTACCCTGGGTTAGTAAGATTAAATCCATCCGATTGCTTATGAGTTCTATATTCTGGTACAAAAACATCATTAACATGGATGTCCTGACTGCCAGTACCTTTTAAGCCCATTGAATGCCATGTATCTTTTATTTCATAATCACTTTTAGGAATAAGAAAAGTCCTATATTCAGGTGCCCCACCTTCTTGCGGGAATATTAATCCTCCGAGCAGCGCCCAGTTACAATGATCTGAACCACTTGACCATTGCCAGTGACCAGAAAACTGAAATCCCCCATCAACAGGCGTAACCTGTCCCATTGGAGCATATGATGATGAAACAAGGGTGTTGTCATCTTGACCCCATACCTCTTGTTGAGCTTTATCATCATATAGGGCTAGTTGAAAAGGATGTATTCCAATAACACCCAAGACCCATGCAGTTGACATACAGCCTTGAGCTAGCCTTAACTGGACTTCAGAAAAAGTGTGAGGATCTAGCTCAAAGCCTCCATATTGCTTTGGTTGTAAGATTTTAAAAAATCCTGCATCTTTCATGTCTTGAATAGTTTCTTTTGGAATCCTTCTGTCTGTGTTAGCAGATTCAGACCTTTCTTT
>CAYUHD010000078.1:0-3615 GCA_964444385.1 uncultured Gammaproteobacteria bacterium | reverse complement strand
ATCATGGCAAAAAAAATCCCTTAACAAAAATTGATGATCAATTCGAGATAAGGGATGTTAGTAGTAATTCAACTCAAGGGGGTGAATTCAATGTAGGTTATTTTTTTAGTGGTAAAGTAGGAATCTTTGGTGGAGCTGAAATTATTCTGCCTAATCTTAATGGGACAAGGCTCAAGATTGAATACGATTCAACTGATTATGAATTAGAAGGTTTTCCATATGGAGAGAAGTCATTTAATTTTGCTTTTGAAGAAGTAAGGCAACCAAGCTCAAAGGTTAATATAGGAATTGTCTATCCTGTATTAGAATCATTGCACTTAAAGTTAAATTTTATAAAAGGCAATACCATTAGCTTTGGTTTTGCCTATAATGCAAACTTTGGTCCAAAAGATCCGATTATAAGGAAAAAAGATAAACCAAAAAAAATTAAGAATCCTCCTGCATATCAAGCCCTTACTGCTGAATCAAGCAATAATTTATATATCGTAAGTTTAAATGAGCTTAACCCCAGAGGTTTTCCTATTCAAGATGCTAATGTGGAGGGTAGTACTTATAAAATAGTCTATGCTCAATCTAGGCATAGAAGTTGGGCAAGAAGTACAGGAAGGGTTTTGAGAGTTCTTGATGATATTTCTCCTGAATCTATTGATCATTTTGAAATAGCAAATATTAATGGAGGCCTGGGAACATATAAGCTTAAAATTTCTAGAGATGATTTTTCAAATAATAAAGAAGATGAGTTATACAAAGTAGCAACACGAAATGCACAACTTTCTGAATACAATTATGATCCAAGTGAATATGAATTTAGTCCGCGTGCAAAATTACCCGCTATATTCCAATCAATTGAACCGTCATTTAGAACTCAATTTGGCGGACCTGATGGGTTCTTCTTTGGAAATTTGCGTGTGGACTATAAAGCAGAAATTCTTTTTAAAAAGAGTCTTTCTCTTAAGGCTGCTATTTCACAAGGTATAGCTAATAATTTTGGGGAGCTTAAATTAGCTTCAGATAGTGTTCTGCCCCATGTCAGGACTGATATAGTTAAATACCTTAAGCAAGGTGATGGCCTTACCGTAAATCATCTACAGATTGATCAGTTTATTAAGCCTGCTAAGAGTATTTATCTTAAAGCAAGTGCTGGTTTATTTGAGCAAATGTTTGGTGGTATAGGTGGAGAAGTTTTATATAGACCTTTTGATTCAGATTGGGCAATTGGCGCAGAGGTTTGGAAGGTTAAACAAAGAGCTTATGATCAAATGTTTGATTTCTTAGAATATGAAACTCTTACTGGCCATATTAACTTTTTTTATAAGGAACCAAGATCTCAAGTACTAATTATGTTAAAAGGAGGCAGGTTTTTAGCTGAAGATTCCGGTATTCATTTTGATTTTTCTAGGCGTTTTAAGAGTGGCGCAAGGATGGGGGTCTTTTTTGCACAAACTGATATTTCAGAATTTGAATTTGGAGAGGGAAGTTTTGATAAAGGTTTCTATTTCTTTATCCCAATTGAAACTTTCTTTGGTAACTATTCAAAAGGTTCTACTGGTTTTGGTCTCAGGCCATTAACAAGAGATGGAGCAGCCTTTTTAAAGCATCGAAATACTCTTTACGGAATATCTGATCAGGGGCAGTCTCACACAATTAGCAGGGATTGGGATGATTTATATGATTAAAAAACCTTCAATTCTTGGATTATTATTCATTAGTTCTTGTGCAAATTTGAATTCAAGTTTTACATATAGCGAATTTCTACCATTAATAAAAGATCTTACTATTGGCGGCGAAGAGATTGAGCTATCAGATGAATATATTAGCAAGCAACCATATTCTTTCTTAAGGGCAGACTTAGGCAATGGTGCAAATATAATCATGGTCTTACAAAAAATTGAAAATGGACTTCATATATGGATTTCTCAACATCAGGAGAAGATAGTAACTTACAATGGTAAAATTATTAAAACTGAGGGCTTAAAACATAATATTGAGATATTTAATCACTTTCAGTTCAAATATTTCAGTAATTCAAATAATTACAAAGGAGAATATAATACTTTATTAAAAAATCCTAAAGCTTTTGTCGAGCAGAAATTTAGTATCAGCTTAATTGAGGAAAGCGATGTTCTTTTATTTGAAGAGAAAATCTTTATAGAGCCACTAAATAAGAAATATTCTAATTTTTATTGGCTTGACAGAAAGACTGGTCAGCCCATTCGAAGTAAGCAAAATATTCATCCCAGTTTGCCAAACATTCGTTTAGATTATATTTATAAATACTAACTTTTACCTTTTGTGATTTTACAATTAAACTTAATGAACAAAAAAAACCACTCTTTAGAGTGGTTTTTTTATTGTTAGTTTTTAACCTTATTCAGGCGCTGGAGCTGTAGAAGTTACAGCAATGCCAACATCTTCCATATTAGTTGTTTGAACTGGAACTTCAACAATAACATCTGTAAGAACATCTATTTCATATTCCCATGGCTTCGTGTTTGAATCTTCATCAAGTGTCATAGTGGTGATTACATCATCATAAATTAGCTCAGAATCAACTGTAGTTGGTATTTCTACGTAATAGTATTCACCTAGTTCAGCTACGCCATCATTCTCAGTTTTGTTTGCAACATTTTCATCCAGGGTAGCATCAAATAGCGCTCCTGATGCAGTAGCCTGAGTCAATGTTACAGTATTCGCTGCAGATCTTGAGTTTGTAGCTATTCTTGACAATATTGTTGTTTCTGTCATTACAGCCGATGCAGTTGTTGTAGAAACTTGTTCTTTTGTTGTAGTTTCTGTTGAAATTGGAACCATAACCTCTTTTGTAACTTCTTGTTGCACGGTTTCTGTGTTAGTAACAATAATTGTAGGCGCTGGTGTCGGTGCAGGTGAAGGTGAATCACTACCACCATCAGAAGCGGCAGCAATAGCAGCAGCAGCAGCAACCGCAGCAGCAATAGCTCCAGCGCTTAAAGAACCAGATGCAGCTTCAACAGCCTCTTCTTCAGTTCCAGCGCTTTTTGGCTCATTTGGCTCATCTGCTTGAGCGTTAATTCCAAATATTGGAGCAAGAAGTGCTAGAAGGTAGCTAAGTTTATTTTTTATCTTGGCCATTGTTTGTAAACTCCTGTAAACAGTTAAATTGTATTATCTTAAATTAAATGCATAAAAGCAACATTTTGACCTAATCTTAGATTAATGCAAGAAATAGGGCAATCTTTTTTTACTATATTTAGCGTCGGCAATCTTAGCTTAGTAAAATATAATATGCAATTATTATTAATACACGCATCAATACCTATATATTTAGAATATTAAAAGATAAATGTTTATCAAAGTTAATTTTTGAAAAGATAGGACAGTTAGCATTATAAATTTTGTTAATATTTACACTGAATTAATTAATAATTATAGTGTTTAGCTTTATTTTACGGGATGTAGCGCAGTTTGGTAGCGCACCTCGCTGGGGGTGAGGTGGTCGTCGGTTCAAATCCGGCCATCCCGACCATGTTCATTACCCTGATTTATTGATAACTTCTTCAGCATACCAGTTAATTTCAGCTATCATTCCTTTGAGAGTTCTCTTGTCAGGCCCACCCTCATAAGTGTTTCTAAAAG
>CAYUHD010000077.1:0-3679 GCA_964444385.1 uncultured Gammaproteobacteria bacterium | reverse complement strand
GTTCTGCCTTCAGGTGGACCAAAGTATGTTTGAACTTTGTAGATCTTTCCATCTTCATTGATCCAATATATTTCTATACTATCAAGCTCTATTGGCTCGTTCTCTACAGTCCCATAGTTTTTTACATGAAGCGCTGCTTGGTTTTCGCATATTTGCATAAACGTTGGCTCTATTTTCCAGTGGTGCCCATCTTTGAAACTATTTTTCCAAGTTTCATCTAAAGCTATTTTCCCTTCTTTATTTGGCCCTCCTACAGGATCAAACATAACCACATCATCTGTCCAATTATCCATCCATTTTTCTTTATCTTGATTATTCCAAGTATTAAAGTGAATTTTCATTGTTGTTTCAATTTGTTCTTTTGTTGGCATAGATTCTCCGTATAAAAAATTAAATTCTGTACCCGCCATCAAGATATAGAGTTTGGCCAGTAATGTATTTAGCCCGATTTGAAGAGAGAAAAATGACTGCATCAGCAACATCTTGTGCTTCTCCTAATTTTTTTAGAGCTGTATTATTTTTTGCTGCTTCAATATATCTATCATCATAATCTTTACCTTTAATTCGTAAGAAAATTCCTGCTTCGATAATTCCTAGTTGAATAGAATTTGCTCTAATATTATTACGGCCTTCTTCTTTTGCAACTCCATTAATTAAAGCATCTACAGCAGCTTTTGGAGCAACAGAAAGAACATCTTTTGCTGGCCATCTTGATAGACCTATTGAACTTAAGGTTGTATAAGAACCTCCGAATTTTCGAAGAATAGGCAAGCTATTTTTTATTATGTTAAAGAATCCATCTGCATCTGTGTGCATTACTTCTTCCCATTCATCATATGATAATTCATTGATCCATTTCATTCTGATATCAGATCCAGTTGCATTCACAATACTATGAATTCTTTTATCTTTTAAATCTTCAAAAAAATTTTCTACTTGTGTTTTATCAACGATTGAGAGTTTTTGACAAGAGACAATACTCCCTTGATTTTTAAATTCTTTTTTTAATTCCTTTGCAGCACTCTCATTGCCATGATATGTAAAGATTACTGGGACCCCATAAGAAGCAAATGTTTTACATATTGTTGAGCCAATACCACCACTCCCTCCAATTACTATTGCTGAGCCTTCAGGAAAGAGTTTTCTTTGCGCTATGTTATCCATTTTTATTATTCATTATGAACTACAACTCTATTTATTTTGCATTTGTTATGTTAAAAAATATAGTCATTGTTAATTATTAATATGAAGGTGCCTTAATGGAATTACTTAAAAATAAAATTGCAATAGTTACTGGAGGCGGCAGAGGAATTGGAAGAGGTCATTGCCATCACCTAGCTAAGTCTGGAGCTTCCGTTTTGGTAAATGATATTGATCGAATAGAAGCTGAAAAAGTAGTAAAAGAAATTTTAGATGCTGGGGGAGTTGCAAAGATTAGTTCTCAAGATATTTCTTCTAGAGAGGGCTGCACTCTTTTAATTGATGAATGTGTTGAACACTTTGGCAGCATTGATGTTCTTGTAAATAATGCTGGGATCCTTAGAGATAAATCTTTATTAAAAATGACTGACAATGATTTTGATTCTGTTTGGAGAATTCATGTTAAAGGTACTTTTTGGTGCACTCAGTTAGTAGCTTTACTAATGAAAGAGCATGGTAGGGGTGGATCAATTATTAACACTACTTCAGGAGCTCATTTTGGTAACTTTGGGCAAACAAATTATTCTGCAGCAAAAGGTGCAATAGCATCTATGACTTATACCTGGGCAATTGAGCTTGCAAAATATGGCATCCGTGTAAATGCAATTGGTCCAACTGGATCAACAAGAATGTCTGCAACTTTTAATTCTAGTAAGAATTCAAATAATGATAGTCTTCCATATATTGATCCTACATTGAATGGCCCATTGGTTTCATATTTATCGAGCGATAAAGCTAATAAAATTAGTGGTCAAGTTTTTGGGTGTGGAGGTGAAAGGCTTGCTTTGATGGTCCAGCCCCATTATGGCAAAACATTGACAAAAGATGGTGGGTGGTCAGAAGATGATATAGATAAAGTTATGTCAAAAGATTTTATAAAAGAATTTTCCAATCTGGGAATGTTGTCACGTCCATATCCATTTTTTGAAGGAGTCTTCCCTCAAAAATAACGCTAATTTCACAAACTAAGAATTATTTTTTTTTGAAATAAAAAAACATATCACCAAAAGAGCGATAGTAGGTATTGCATAGAGCGTAATTATAAAAAGTTTGTCAAGCATTTTTATAGACCTTTTGCGTCCGAATCAGGCCTTCTTGTATCACCAAAACCATAAAACCTACCATTCTTAATTTCAATGCTCTCTAAAGATGTACTAGGGTCTAAAATAAAGATTTGTTGACCCATAGATTCAATCTTTTTAGCATGATGGATATCAAAACCTTCTTCTAGCATTAAAATATCCGGTTTCCATTGATGGTGGATTCTTGGAGCGACTGTTGCTTCAGAAATTTCCATCTCAAAATCTAGAGTATTTAATAAAAACTGTAAAACAGTTGTGATAATTTTTGCGCCTCCGGGTGAACCAGTGGCATAGACAGGAGCTCCATTTTTAAGAACAATTGTTGGTGACATAGAGCTTAAAGGCCTTTTAAATGGCTCAATTTTATTTGCTTCTCCACCAATAAGTCCAAATTGGTTTGGAACACCAGGCGCTGATACAAAATCATCCATCTCATTATTCATTAAGATACCTGTTCCATCTATTACAACACCTGAACCATAGCCAGAATTTAATGTGTAAGTATTAGAGACAACATTTCCATCTTTATCTGCAATTGAAAAGTGGGTTGTATCAAGACTTTCATGACGCATTTCAGAACCAGGAAGGATTTGTTTAGAAGGTGTAATTGTATCGAGCTTTATTTTTTTATTGATTTCATCAGCATAGGTTTTGCTAACTAAAGTTTTTACTGGAACATTAAAAAAACTAGGATCACCCAAATATTTAGAGCGGTCAGCATATGCATATTTCATTGATTCAGTTAGCAGCGCTGCATAGGTTGAAGAGTTATGACCCATATCGACTAAATCATATTTTTCTAAAATATTTAACATTTGTATTATATGTATCCCTCCAGAAGAAGGAGGACCCATAGTTACTATTTCATAATCATCATAATTACCTCGAAGAGTATCTCGCCATACAGGTCTATAGTTTTTTAAGTCTTTCTTTGTAATTAAGCCACCATTTTTTTTCATAAAAAGATCAATTTTTTTCGCTACACTGCCCTCATAGAAACCCTTTGCTCCTTTGCTAGAAATAGTTTTTAAAGTTTTAGCTAAATCTGGTTGAGTGAGTTTTCGATGAATTTTTACAGGATATTCGTGATAGAAAATATGTTTAAAATTTTGAAATTTACTTAATTCTTTATATTTTTTATTAAGAGCGTCAGCCATAAAGGGAGATATTAAAAACCCATTTTCAGCTAACTTAATTGCAGGCTCTAATAGTGAGGCCCATGGCAAACTCCCAAATTTCTGATGAACTTCCCACATTCCATATACAGTTCCAGGAACACCTATTGATAAAACCCCCTGTGTAGCTTTCTTTCTATCTGCTGAACCATCTGCAGCAAGATACATATCTTTTGTTGCAAATTCAGGAGCCATTTCTCGGTAATCAATGCTGTAACTTTG
>CAYUHD010000076.1:0-3742 GCA_964444385.1 uncultured Gammaproteobacteria bacterium | reverse complement strand
GGAAGATGGTGGAGACGGAGTCTTAGACACTAATAATGACGGTGTTATTGACACCAACGACACAGGATACTCTGATGTAGACGGTGACGGTATGGACGACGACTCTGAGTCAACTCCTGTAGTACACACTGACGGAGACGAGTTCGGAGACGGTATACCTGACTACCTAGACCTAGACTCTGATAACGACGGTATATTCGACGTGGATGAGGGTGGAGACGGAGACCTAGACACCAATAACGACGGGGTGATTGATACTAACGACACGGGTTATGTAGATTCAGATAATGACGGAATGGACGATGACTCAGAATCTACTCTAGTCACAAATAGTGACTTTGATCTGGTCCCTGATTACCAAGATATTGACTCTGACAACGACGGCATATTTGATGTCGTAGAGGGAGGAGACGGTGACCTTGACGTAGACGGAGACGGTGTCATCGGTTGTATATGTTCTCAGGATAATACCTACTTTGATCTTGACGGTGACGGAATGAACGATAATGCGGAGTTGACATCTGAGCTCGATAGTGACTTAGACGGAATTCCAAACTACCTTGATATAGACTCTGATGATGACGGTATTTATGATGTTGAAGAGGGTGGTGACGGAGACCTAGACACTAATAATGATGGTGAAATTGACTCTAACGACACAGATTACTCTGACTCTGATGGTGACGGAATGGATGACGATAGTGAGTCTACACCTGCCACTGAGACAGACTCTGATACCCTTCCTGATTATATTGATATTGACTCTGATAATGACGGGATTCAGGATGTTGTAGAGGGAGGAGACGGTGACCTGGACACTAACGGTGACGGAGTTATCAACTCTGGAGATACTGGATACACAGACACAGACGGAGACGGAATGGACGACGACTCCGAGGCTACTCCTGTTACTAACAGTGACAATGACCAGGTTCCTGATTACCAAGATATTGACTCTGACAACGACGGAATATTCGATGTTGTAGAGGGTGGAGACGGTGTGTTAGATACAAATAATGATGGTGTCCTTGATACTAATGATAATAACTACATCGACCTTGACGGTGACGGAATGTTTGACCCTGCACTACTTACTGACGTCACTGACTCTGACGGAGACGCTAACCCTGACTACATAGATATTGACTCTGATAACGACGGCATACACGATGTCACTGAGTCTGGAGACGGTAACCTTGACACGAATGCTGACGGTGCTATTGATTCTAACGATAGCGGTTACACAGACACAGACGGAGACGGAATGGACGATGACTCTGAACCTACAGACGTGCTAGATACTGACGGAGACAGCCTGCCTAACCACTTAGATATTGACTCTGACAACGACGGAATATACGACGTGGAAGAGGGTGGTGATAGCTCTCTAGACACTAATGATGACGGTGTCATTAACGATTCTGATACTGGGTATTCTGACGCTGATGACGACGGTATGGATGACGACTCTGAGTCTACTCCAGTAACAAATACTGATAACGACGGAAACCCTGACTTTGTAGATATTGACTCTGATAACGATGGTATACAGGATGTTATTGAGGGTGGAGACGGTGTGTTTGACACGAACGGAGACGGAATGATTGACACACTAGATAATGACGTCATCTTCACATATGTTGATGCTGATGGAGATGGTATGGCTGATCAGACTGAGGACACTCCTGTCATAGACTCTGACGGTGACGGGGCAAATGACTACCAAGACCTAGACTCTGACAATGACGGTATTTTTGATGTAGTAGAGGGTGGAGACGGAATCGACGCAGACTTCGACGAAGACGGTACAAACGAGTACACTGACCTAGATACTAATGACGACGGTATGATCGACTCTGACGACGCAGGATATGTAGACGCAGACAACGACGGCATGGCAGATAGTTCTGAGGATACTGGACAACCTAACAGTGACGTCACAGAAGACTTAGACGATGGAATTCCTAACTACTTAGACTTAGACAGTGACGACGACGGATGTAATGACGTAGTGGAAGCTGGATTCACTGACCTAGACGGAGACGGTATCTTGGGTGAAGGTACCCCAGTGATTGATACCAACGGTCTTGTTGTGACAGACGAAGACGAAGGTTACGTAGAACCGGTAGATTCAGATAATAACGGTATATTAGACTGCTATGATGCTCTTATCTTAGTTGTAAACATTAACTCTCATCCACAATATGCAGGAACAGTATTCCAGGGTGATAATGTTTCTTACTCAGTTGATGTGACAGTAGATGGAGACCTTCCTGCCGAGTACCAGTGGCAGATGGGTGTTGTCTCTGATGACGAGCAAGACACAACGTGGACAGACCTAGCAAATGGACTCCAGTTCAGTGGTGTAGACACAGACTCAATAACTATAACGAATGTCACATTTGACGAGTTCGATAACACGCTGTACAGGGTGAAAGTTACAGCAACTGGATACAAGTGTGCCTTTGTGTTGTCTGAGCCTGCTGTACTTGACGTGAAGTTTAGAGATCTACACATACCACAAGGATTCTCTCCAAATAATGACGGGACAAACGACGTCTGGGTAATCACAGGTATTGACTACTATCCTAATAGTATAGTACAGATATACAACAGATGGGAACTTAAGGTGTTCGAGATGGAAGGCTATGAAAATGATGACCCTCAGAAATATTTTGAAGGAATTGCTAACTTTGGAAATACTAATGGTAAATTATTGCCAGAGACTGTTTACTTCTATGTTATCGACCTTGGCGACACAGACATTGACGGCAACCTAGTAGATGAAGATAACAGATACAGAAAAGGTTTTGTTTATATTAGAAGAGGAAATGAATAAATTTGGGAAAGTAATGATGAGAAAAGTAATATTATTTTTAGTTGTCTTAAGTTCTAGTTTCACAGCTAGGGCACAGCAGGATGCTATGTTTAGTCATTACATGTTCAACACACAGGCAATAAATCCAGGGTATGTCGGATCAAGAGAGGTGTTAAGTGTACTCTCTGTCCTCAGATCTCAGTGGATAAACTTTGACGGTGCACCTAGGACGCAGACATTATCAATAAATTCTCCTCTTTTTGATGACAAGTTGGGATTTGGTTTTAGTATTCTAAATGATAAAATTGGCCCTATAAAATCTACAAATTTTGCTATAGACCTAGCTTATCATCTCCAGGTAACTCAGAGTGGTCACAAACTCTCTTTTGGATTAAAAGGCGGTGGTAATGCTTTCAGCACAGACTTCTCGATGTTAGACCTTGACGCAGGAGATCCTGACCAGATTGACCCATCATTTAGTAGAGACGTGAGGAAAAAATTTCTTCCTAATGTAGGAGCTGGTGTCTACTATAACACCACAAAGTGGTACGCTGGTCTATCGGTACCAAATTTAATAGAGAAAGAATTTGACCAGTCTCAGAGACATTTATTTGCAATTGGAGGTGCTCTATTTGAGATTAGTAGAGATATTAAGCTGAGACCAAGTGTATACTTTAAGATGACAAAGAACGCACCGATTACTATGGACATAAGCGCATATGCTGTGTTCAGAGACTTTTTCTGGGTTGGAGGTATGGCAAGGACTGCTATGGGTAGAATCATACCAACAGCTAAAGTTGGTGGCGGACTCGGTCTGATGGCAGGAATTAATTTAAATGAGAATATTGCGATAGGCTACTCATATGACTACTCAGTAGGAAATACTACTTTTAAGTATAACGGAGGAAGTCACGAGATCATGCT
>CAYUHD010000075.1:0-3934 GCA_964444385.1 uncultured Gammaproteobacteria bacterium | reverse complement strand
TCTGAAGAAAGCGTATATTACACTATCTTTGTATTAATCTTAAGGAAATTAAATGCCCTTTTAATATTCCATAAACATTTTTAAAGAAATGGTTTAAGATTAATCATGTTATTTGATTTTCACCATCTTAAAGAAGCTAAGATCAATTACATCAACCATGCAGTTAGAATTTTTAAAATTTCTATTGTTTTAATAGTATTGGGGATAGTTGGAATTATCCATGGCCTTTTTCCGTTTACTTTTGGAAAGGCTGTAAGCAATGGTATTAAAAAAATTGCAAACGAGATATCACTCTTTTAATTTATAAAACTTTATAACGGCGATAAAGTTCAGATGACTGACAAATAGATTGTTCTAGTAGCAAAGCTTGAATCTCCTTGCTAATCTCTAATGCTTGCCAAGATTCTACAAATTCTTGCCGGGATTCAATAGATAAAAATATATTAGTCCATTGAAAGCTGTGGTTAGAATCTTCTTTTTCTGAATAAATTAAATCTACAGGAGAATTATTTTTTAATAACGCATCAATAAATTGCTCAAGAACTAATTTCATTGTTGCGTAATTAAATCCATTTATGTACTCACAATCTAGCTTTTCTGCAATTACTGGGGAATCAATAATAATTTGCTTAGTTAATCTAAGTGAACTATTTAAAATAGTTGAGCTATTACAAGTAGCTACTTCATCAAAAGATAATGCGGTAAGTGTAGAGTTTAATCTATCTAATGAAGTTGCCTCTTCATGTTTAAGTAAAACTTCAAAAAATTGGGTTTCGGTTTTATCTTCATTGACTGGAAATAAAAAAAATAATTCCTCAGTGCTATCACCTATTTGTAAAAAACTATCTACAAATTTTGGAATGAACATTTCAACTGAATTAAGAGTTTTATCAGAAACTAAATTACATTTAAACGAAGATTCCATAAATGAATATTCAGGTTTAATGAAATTGCTCAATTCTAGATCTGAATTTTTTGAATCATTATTGCAGCTGACTAGAAAAGCAAAACAAATAAAAGCAATAAGGAGTTTCAATTTAGAATTAAAAATAAAAATAATGAGATAATAATATTATGAAAAGTTATATCTGCATACCAGTTATCTGGATTTGCACAATGATAATTATGCCTACTCACCTTCTAGCATATAAATATGGGTTAGGTTCCTGCATTGATCAGAGGCTTGAGCAAACTATTTGGTCGGCCATCATGAAAGAAAACTTAGATGGTTTTATTTTTTTAGGAGATAACGTATATGGAGACCAACCAAATGGAAATCTCGATAAAATGTCTAAAGCTTATAAAATTCAAAAGAAAAGATTGCCTAAATGGTTAATCAATAAAAAAGACATATTAACAATATGGGATGACCATGATTTTGGGTTAAATGATGGTGGCAAAGATTACCCTTTAAAAAAAGAAGCTGAACAAATGTTTTTAAATTTTTGGAACATTTCTGATTCAGATCCAAGAAGTAATAGAGAAGGTATTTATTTTAAAGAAACCAAAGAAATCGATGAAACTAAAATTGAGATAATAGGACTAGATACTAGATACTTCAGATCTAAGTTGAAAGGTAAGAAAAATGCCTATAAGCCAAATAAGGATTCCGAAGCTACTATTCTTGGTAAAGATCAATGGAGCTGGCTGGAATTAACAATTGCCAATTCAACTGCAGAGGTAATCATCATTCTTTCATCTATTCAAATTTTAGCCACAGATCATCCATATGAAAAATGGGCTAATTTTCCATTAGAGCAAGCAAAGTTACTAAGCCTAATTTCTAAGGCATCATTAACTAAAACTATTATTGCAGTATCTGGAGATAGACATAGATCAGGCATCTATCAGAATAAAGATTTTGTAGAAATTACAGCATCATCGCTTAATAAACCTGGCTCAAAAAAGAGAGAAAATGATCCATTTTTAATAGGTCAAACATTCCCTGAAATAAATTTTGGAATTCTTAATATTGAGCCTATAAAAAATAGAATTACTGTTTCAATCCATGATAAGAACGGCCTTGAGCTTAACTCTAAAATTATAAATATACATAGATAACTAGTCATCCTAGATAATCTTTTAAGTTCTATTAAAAGATAGTATTGTTTAATATCGATAAATTATATAAATATTTAAATATGAAAAAAATTACTTTTTTGTTCGCCCTATCAATCTCAAACTTTATTATTGCAGATACTCTTTTGCACGTTGGAAACTTATTAGATACAAGTAATGGAGAAATCAGCAAAGCTGTAACCATAAGAATTTTTGAAAATAAAATAACTGAAGTTACCAAAGGTTATGCAACGCCAAAGAAAAATGATGAAGTTGTGAATTTGAAGCAGTCCTATGTTCTTCCTGGGTTTATGGATATGCATGTTCATCTAGCACAAGAATATCTTCCAAAGGCAGAAAGGCAATCTAAGGTTGAACCAGAATTTAGAGCCCTATTTGCAGCTAATGCCGCATCAAAAACTTTAATGGCTGGGTTCACCTCTGTTAGAAATCTTGGTGATGGTGGAATGGAGACGATCTCACTACGAGAAGCAATCAAACAAGGATTAGCTATTGGACCAAGAATTTTTACATCAGGCAAAACAATTGCTACTACTGGTGGCCATGGAGATCCAACTAATGGAATGTCAAAGGATAGATATGTACCACCTACCCCTGAAGAAGGTGTTATAGACAGTCCTCAAGACGCAATAAAAGCTGTAAGACAAAGATATAAGGATGGCACAGATGGAATTAAAATTACCGCAACAGGAGGCGTCTTAAGTGTTGCAAAATCTGGAGAAAATCCTCAATTCACAGATGAGGAGCTTCGCGCCATTGTGACAACAGCAAATGATTATGGTCTTTGGACAGCAGCTCATGCTCACGGAAAAGAAGGCATGAAGAGAGCTGTTCTAGCTGGGATTAATTCAATAGAACATGGGACATACATGGATCAAGAAGTTATGGAATTAATGAAGACTAAAGGAACTTATTATGTACCTACTATAATGGCAGGAGATTGGGTTGCTAAAAAAGCTAAGATTCCAAATTTCTTTCCAGCTCTCGTGAAACCAAAGGCTGAAAAAATCGGGCCTCAAATTCAATCTACCTTCTCTCAAGCATATAAAGCTGGTGTCAAAATAGCTTTTGGTACGGATTCAGGCGTTTCTGCTCATGGAGATAATTGGCAAGAGTTCATTCTTATGACAAATGCTGGAATGACAAATAAAGATGCATTAAAAAGTGCGACCATTGAAACAGCAAAACTCCTTAGAATGGAAGCAATGCTTGGCAAAATTAAACCTGGCATGCTTGCTGACATAATAGCTGTTAAAAAAAATCCTATCCTAGATATTTCAGCTGTTAAGTATGTTAGTTTTGTTATTAAAGATGGGGTAATATATAAACATGATTAAATTATGAAACAAATCGGGTTGATTTTTCCAGATGATTTAGCAGCCAACAATACAGTCCTCTCAACGATAAAAAAAACTGATCCATTATTACTCTATGAACCTTGCGATACCTTTTATCAGCTAAATCACCATAAACATAAATTAGTAATGCTGTTATCAGCTTTACGCCATTGGAAAATTAATCTAGAAAAAAGTTATCAAAATATTATCCATGTAAAAATTACCAAAGAGCGAAAAACTGATCTTATGCATGAACTAGAGATTTTGCATAGAAAAATTAAGTTTGACTTGCTCCATGTTACTCAGCCAAGCGACCATGGTGTCTTGACTCAATTGATGTTCTTCGGTTCAAAACATGATATTGAATTAATTATTCATCCTGATACAAAATTTATTGACTCAATAGAAGATTTTTCTGATTGGGCAAAAGATAAAAAATCTCTCGTACAAGAATATTACTATCGATGGTTAAGAAAAAAATATAACCTTCTTATGGAAAAAAATAAACCATTGGGTGG
>CAYUHD010000074.1:0-4113 GCA_964444385.1 uncultured Gammaproteobacteria bacterium | reverse complement strand
TTCTTTCCTTCTAAATTTTTAGCCATCATTTCCTTAAAAAAAAGTGTATAGTTTCATTTTTTACTGAAAAGATTCATGATGCAACCCCTACATGGCAGTTTCGTAGCTCTAGTTACTCCAATGTCCTCAGATGGGAGCTTGGATTTTAAGGCCCTTGAAGCTCTAGTGGAATGGCATATTGAATCCGGAACTAATGGAATTGTTTCTGTTGGAACGACAGGAGAATCAACAACTTTGACAGTTAAAGAGCATTTAAAAGTCATAGAAAGTACTGTAAATTTTGTTAACGGAAGAATACCAGTTATAGCAGGCTCTGGATCAAATTCTACGTCTCAAGCTATAGAAACAACATCAGAATCTCAAAAGTTAGGAGCTGATTATTGTTTGCTTGTTACTCCTTATTACAACAAGCCTACTCAAGAGGGATTAATCCAGCATTATATGAAAATTGCAGATGCTGTTGATATACCTCAGATTCTTTATAATGCCCCATCACGAACAGCATGTGATATCAGGCCAGAGACCGTAATGAGACTTGCCAATCATCAAAATATTGTTGGAATTAAAGAGGCTTTAGATAACTCAGAAAGATTGATTGAGCTTATATCTATATCTCAAAGCATCATGGATCAGAAATACTTTTCAGTTTTATCAGGCGATGATCCTTCTTTCAATTCTTTTATGGTGAATGGGGGAGATGGAGTTATTTCTGTTGCTGCTAATATTATTCCTAATCAAATTTCTCAGATTTGCTCTCTTAACTTAGCTAAGAAATTTAATGATGCAAAAGAATTAGACTCAATATTTAAAAATTTATATGAACTTTTGTTCATTGAATCTAATCCAATACCAGTAAAGTGGATGTTATGTAAAATGGGAAGAATTCAATCTGGTATAAGGCTTCCTTTGATAACTTTTAGTAAAGATTTCCATGAGAAAACTATAAATGAGATGGTAAAATTAAATCTAATATGAAACATTTAAAAAATTATTTTTCTTTATGCGTCTTAATTTCAATTTTCTCTTGTTCATACATCTCAGGACCCGAAGGCCTATTTCCTGATACAAAAAATAAATTTTTTGAGGAAAAACTTTCTTCAGATCTCAAACTACCATCTTCAGACATTTCAATTAATAAAGACGATCATTACCCTCCAATCAGCAAAGGCATTCCTGATGCTGAAATTCAAGATATTCCAGCTCCAAGACAAATATTTTCTTCTGGACAATCTAACGAAGTTCAACTAAGGCGACTTGGCGAGTTGATGTGGGTTTATGTCGAAACTCTTCCTTCTACTTCATGGCCAATTACTAAAAATTATTTTGAAGCTTCTCCAATGTCTATAATAGATGCAGACCCAGATACTGGGATAATGCTTATAAAATATTCAGATAGCCTTAATTTAAAAATTACTATTGAGCATGGTATTAAGGAGGCTTCAACAGAAATTTTTCTATTGCCATATACTGCAGATGAAGGCTTATCGATAGACAAGAATCCAGAATTTGTTCAGCAACAACTAGAAGAAATAGTTCAATTTTTTGCAAGCTCTGCATCTTCTTTTTCTGGGACATCATTGGCAGCTCAAAACTTGAATGATAGAAAGAAAGCAAAGATTTTTAATGTAAATGATCAAACTATTATTGAACTAAATCTTGGCTTTGATAGGGCCTGGTCTGCTGTTAGCAGAGCTCTTGAGGAGGGAAATATTATCTCTAATGATATTGATAGAGATAATGGAATTTTTCTAGTAAGTTATTCATCAGAATCTGAAAGTAGCAGCTGGTTTTCTTTTTTAAATTTTTATGATGATGAAAGCAGTAATTCACTGTTGCTCAGCGAGGCTGCAGAATTTAAAATAATACTTGAATCAAAAGATGAAAAGACTAATATTCTTGTTGAGTCCCTCGAAGGAGGTAAAGAAGAAGCCGAGGCTCTTATTTCAAAAATAAATGAATTATTAACTTAGGAAATTGTGAAAAAAATCTTTCAAATCACAACTGGCAAAGCTAAATCCTTATATACCACTAATGAGTCTGACAAATTAATTATGGAGTTCAGAGATGATACCTCTGCGTTTGATGGAAAAAAAATGGAAGCTTTAGATAATAAAGGTAAGGTCAATAATCAATTTAATGCTTTTATGATGGAGTTCCTAGCATCTAAAGGCATTGAAACGCATTTTATTAAAATGCTCTCTAATCATGAATCTCTTGTTTATAAATTAGAAATGTTTCCAATAGAATGTGTTGTCAGAAATAGGGCAACAGGCTCACTTTGCAAAAGATTAGGTATTGAAGATGGATTAATACTTGATCCGCCATTATTTGAGTTTTTTTTAAAAGACGATGATCTTGGAGACCCCCTTATCAACGACCATCATATAGAATCATTTGGTTGGGCTACCCAAGAAGATGCTGATGCTATGAGAGACTTAACACTTAAAATCAATGATATTCTGGTTAGGTTTTTCATGGATGCAAATCTAATTTTAGTAGACTACAAATTAGAATTCGGTAAACTTCAAGGAAAAATGTTGTTAGCTGATGAATTTACACCGGACGGCTGTCGTTTATGGGATAAAGTTACATTAACAAAAATGGATAAAGATAGATTTCGTCAAGATCTCGGCAATGTTATCGAAACATATGGAGAGGTTGGTGAGCGCCTTGGCATGAAAATAAAACTTGACTAAATTAGTCAGGTATTGATAATACCTGCATGAACTTCACAACTAAAAGCAGATATGCCGTAAACGCACTGGCAGACCTAGAGTACCTTTCTAAATATGAAAGCCCAGTTGCCTTAAGGGATATTGCTAGTAGACAGGGCATAGATCTAACATATCTTGAGCAATTATTTAGAAAGTTAAGGGAAGCAGGCATTGTTAAGAGTATTCGAGGCAGAAATGGTGGCTATATTTATGCTTCCCATCCAAAGGACATAAGTATTAAATCAATTATGGAAGCTGTTGAAGAAAATCTAGATGCAACTAATTGTGCAGGAAGCTCATCCTGTCATTATGGACAAGAATGTAATTCACATCAGTTATGGGATGATTTAAATAATGTAGTTGATAAATTTTTAAGTGATATTTCTATAATAGATATTGTAGAAAAACCTAAAGATCCTTATATACACTTAAAGGAAATTCGACAATGATCAAAAATATAGATTTACCAATATACCTAGATTATGCGTCTACAACTCCAGTTGATTCAAGAGTTGCAAAAAAGATGACAGATCACTTAACTCTTGATGGTAACTTTGGCAATCCAGCATCTCGTTCGCATAAGTTTGGTTGGAAAGCCGAAGAATCTGTTGAGGAGGCTAGATCTCATGTAGCAAATTTAGTTAACTGCGATCCAAGAGAAATTGTATGGACATCTGGAGCAACTGAAGCAGATAATTTAGCTATTAAAGGAATTGCTAACTTTTATAAATCAAAGGGCATGCACATTATTACCTCAAAGATAGAGCATAAAGCTGTGCTTGATCCATGCAGACAACTTGAACGAGATGGTTTTGAGATTACTTATCTAGAACCAAATGATGGCGGCTTAATCACTCCTCGGTCAGTTAAAGATGCTATAAGAGATGACACTATATTAATCTCAATTATGCATATCAACAACGAACTTGGAACTATTAATGATTTGGAAGGAGTTGGATCTTTAGCAAGAGAAAATGGGATATTTTTTCATGTCGATGCAGCTCAAAGTACAGGAAAAGTGAATATTGACCTTAGCTCTCTGCCTGTTGATCTGATGTCCTTTTCTGCTCACAAAACATATGGACCAAAAGGGATTGGGGCGCTTTTTGTAAGAAGAAAACCTCGTGTAAGGATTGAAGCTCAGATTCATGGTGGTGGTCATGAAAGAGGTATGAGATCAGGCACACTGCCTACCCATCAAATTGTAGGAATGGGAGAGGCCTTTAGATTAGCTAAAGAAGAAATGGATACAGACAAAGAAAGAATTCATTCATTACATAATAGATTTTATGACTCTGTCTCTAAGATTGAAGAGGTTTATGTAAATGGAGATTTTAAAAATAAAGTAAGTAACATCCTTAATATTAGCTTTGCATATGTAGAAGGTGAATCTTTAATA
>CAYUHD010000073.1:0-4663 GCA_964444385.1 uncultured Gammaproteobacteria bacterium | reverse complement strand
TCTTTTGATTAAGAAGATACTTCTGAAGGTTTTGCATTTGGCGGACCACTTATTAAAGATAAGGCATATTTCTATGTTACATATGAAGAGGCTCAAGTTAATAAGCCAATTACTCATGGTCCAGAAGGTTCAGGTTTACCAAATGTCCAGGGCATTACAGTTGCTGAAGTTGATCAAATTCGAAGTATAACTCAAAGCAAATACGGTTTTGATCCTCTCGGCTATACATCAAGTAATCTATCTGAACAAGAATATATGACAGCAAGATTTGATTTCAATATTAATGATAACCATCGTTTATCAATTAACCACAAAGAAGTTGAAAGCTCTAAATTAAATGGAGCTAATAGTTCATATGGCACTTTTAATTTCTCATCTGCTGAGTATCAAAAAGGTGAAAATACTGAAACTGATGGATTCCTTCTTGTTTCTAACTGGTCAGATGACTTGCTTACTGAGATAAGTTATTCAACCAAAGAGCAAAAAACATCTCAAATGTCGCCAGTTGGTCAAGACCTTCCCTCTTTTGTGATTGAGAATTGTGGAGCAAATGAAATTGTTTGCGAACTTGGTCCAGATATTTATAGAAGTGCGAATGCTCTCCAGACTGAAAATACTTTCTTTAAAGCTAAGATGACTTATTATGATGACAATCATAAGTGGACAGCTGGATATGAAGTGAAAGAGTGGGATATTTACAACGTATTTATTGTTGCTCAAAATGGATCGTATGACTTTGATGGCATTTCTGGTTATGAAAGCCAAACAGCTACTGGGTTCTTCCATAATAATTCTAGAGACCTCACCGAAGCAGGTGGAGCAGCCATATTTAAATATGATTTAACATCTATGTACATACAAGATGAGATTGAAATTTCAGATAAGCTTAATATTTTAGTAGGCTTAAGATATGACGAATTCGATTCAGATGATGCTCCGTCATTAAACCAAGGCTTCAAAGATGCCTATGGCTTTGCTAATGGTGGTATAGCTGGAACTGATTTGCTTAATTATAGATTCAGTTTTGAGTATGAAATTGATGATGTTAGTTCTTTAAAGGGGTTGTATGGAACTTTTTCATCTAAACTTCCAACTGTTTGGATTTCAAATGCTTACACTAACGACGGTGTAAGGATTGCTGCATACAATGGAGCTAATGCTCCAGCAGGTTGTGATCCAACAACAGGAGTAACTGGTACATTGCCAGCTTGTGTTGGTGCGGCTATCCAAAATGCACCATTAACTGATGCAGTCATCAACTTTATTGCTCCGAGCTTTGAATGGCCTGAGACTGAAACTCTTAATTTGACTTATGACAGGCAAATCGGAGAAGACTGGATGATGACAGCCACATACTTACATTCTGATCAAGAAGAGGCTTTGTATAAAATCATTGATGGGTCACCATTAATTGGTGATCAGCCTCAGGTTCCCACATTAAAAGCTCCTGATGGAAGACCTATTTATAACCAAACAGGTAGAAATACATATAAAGGTGGTCTTTATAATCAAGGTGGGGGTGAGAGAGAAGTAATCTCAGTTGCTTTTTCAAGGTACTTCAACGATGGTGATGGCTCTTTCACAATTGGTTATACTCATCAGGATATTGATGAACTAAGTGGAATGGCGTCAGCTACTGCTAACTCTAGTTATGGCAAATATGCAGCTTCTGACTACAACAACAGAACTGCTCAACGATCAATTTATGAAACAGAGCATAGATTGTTTGCAACTATGTCATCTACTCATTATTTCTTTGGTGCTGACAAGCCGACAACCTTTAATCTTTACTTTGAAAGAAAATCAGGTTTACCTGGAACATATTCTTGGGATACATATACTTCAAGAAA
This sequence comes from uncultured Gammaproteobacteria bacterium, assembly GCA_964444385.1. Lineage (GTDB taxonomy): Bacteria > Pseudomonadota > Gammaproteobacteria > Magnimaribacterales > D2472 > D2472. The sequence continues at coordinate 2,813 of CAYUHD010000073.1, read as the reverse complement.
CTATGGTGGAACTGCATACCAGCAACAAGCTTTTGGGTATGAGAAAAATCTAAATGATGATAGTTCTCATTTAATATATGTGCCTACAGGTTTAACAGATCCTAACGTATGTTGGGGCTCATGTTCAGGCGCTCCTGATTTAGCTATTGCTAACCAAGTTCTTGACATGCTTTATAATCAATTAGGTCTAGCATCTTATGCAGGTCAGATTGTTCCAAATGGAGTTTATGAATACCCTTGGCGAACATCATTAGATGTTAAGATCACTCAAATTCTTCCTGGTTTTAGAGCTGAAGATGAATTTGTGATTTCTTTGGGCATTGAAAATTTATTGAATCTAATTGATTCAGACAAGGGTGAGGCTAGATATGGTCCATATAATGGAAAAATGGCCGTTCTTGATATGTTCATGAATGATGATTTTACTAAGTACATCTATCCTAACTACAGAGGAAGAGGGTACCCAGATTGGGCATATGGCTTTAATCAAAGCAACCCTAAAGGAATTAGAAAATCAGCTGTAAACAGTATATGGAGAGCTCAGCTTGGGTTCACATATAAGTTTTCTTTCTAAGAAAATCTAATATTTTAAAAGGGCGGTCTTTACCGCCCTTTTTTGTTAAAATGAATTATGTCATTTCATACTATCCCTATATTTTCCATGTCTGATATACAAAACAGAGATGCACATACAATTAAAGAGCTTAAATTAGCATTAACGACTCATGGATTCTTTACAATTAAAGATCACGGCATTTCTAATGAGGTTTTAGCTTCAAGTTATCAATTAAGCAAAGATTTCTTTGCACTTCCTGAAAAGATAAAAAATATTTATGCTCACCCTGAAAAAGCTGGGGCAAGAGGCTATACACCATTTGGAAAAGAAACAGCGGTAGGCGAGACAACTCCTGATTTAAAAGTATTTTGGCATCATGGACCAGTAGTAGATAATTCTTATGATCCTAGAATATCTAAAAATATTTCTATATCAGAGATTTCAGGATTTAATGAACAATTTGATTTATTATTTAATCAACTTAATTTGCTAGGCATGAAAGTTCTTAGTGCGATTGCAACTATCCTAGGAAAGGATTCATCATTTTTTGATAATTGGGCGCTTAAGGGAAATTCTATCTTACGATTAATTCATTATCCTCCAAATGATGATGCTTCAAATATTTTACGTGCAAGAGCTCATGAAGATATAAATTTAATTACCCTATTAGTAGGCGCCGAAGAATCTGGCTTAGAGGTTCAAAACCCTGATGGAAATTGGATTCCAATAGCTGCAAAAAGTAAATCGATTGTATGTAATATAGGAGATATGATGCAGTTGGTAACTCGTTCAAAGCTTAAAAGTACAAGCCATAGAGTTGTGGACCCTGACGTTGCGTCTTCTGCCTCTCGATATAGCATGCCTTTTTTCCTACATCCTTCACCTGAAATTCAATTAGGTTCAATTGTTGATGATTCACCAGAATCTATTAGTGCGCATGATTTTTTAGAGGAAAGACTTAAAGCAATTAAGTTATACTAAGCCATGTCAATCACATCAATACTTCAAATTATTATTGGCTTTATTGGTTTAGTTTGTATTGCTATTCCATTTTCAAAAAATAGATCTTCAATTAATTATAGGCATATTTTTGCAGCTATAGTTTTACAAATCATTTTAGCTTTTGCTTTACTAAAAATACCTTTTATTGTTCAAATTTTTGCTTATCTATCTGAAGGTGTAACTGCTTTACAGGCCGCCACTCAAGAAGGGGCTGAATTTGTTTTTGGGTATCTGAGTAATAGCTCAAAATCTCCCTTTGAAGCTTCTGGGGTTGGAAATTCAATGATTTTTGCCTTTCAAATACTACCTTTAATTATTGTTATATCCAGTCTTTCTGCATTGCTCTGGTTTTGGAATATCTTGCCTTTAATTATTCGTGCAATTTCTAAAATATTTGAAAAGCTGTTTAATATAGGTGGTCCAATCGGGCTAGGAGCGACTGCTAATATCATCATGGGTCAAGTAGAGGCGCCCTTATTAGTAAGACCATATTTATCAAAGATGAGTGAAAAAGAATTGTTAATTCTTATGACTGCAGGAATGTCTACAGTCTCAGGCTCAATTATGATTGCTCTAGTATCCATGCTTGCACCTCAATTTCCAGATACTAACTTAATTCAACACTTGGTTTCAGCCTCTATTTTGTCAATTCCAGCAGCGATAATGTATGCAAATATTATGATTCCTTCAGCAGAGGTTACTAACTTTGATGGCAATTCTGTTCCTAAGGTATATGACAGCTCTATGGATGCCATTACAAGAGGAACAAGAGATGGCCTAGATATTTGTTTAAATGTTGGCGCTATCTTAATTGCATTCATAGCGATCGTTTCATTGTTGAATTCTCTGCTTGGAATCTTGGGTAGCTGGATTGGGATAACTGATCTTTCATTACAACTAATACTTGGTTATATTTTCTTTCCGATAGTTTGGCTGATGGGTGTTCCATTATCTGAAACTTTTGCTTCGGCTGAGTTGTTGGGTTTGAAGACCGCACTTAATGAGTTTGTAGCTTATGGCGCTCTTGCAAATATTGAGCCTGGAGTTTTATCAGATAGATCTAAGTTGATTACTTTGTATGCTTTATGTGGTTTTGCTAACTTTTCTTCAGTTGGCATCCTTGTATCAGGAATTAGCGCTATGGCTCCTGAAAGAAAAAATGATCTTATTAAGGTTTCTGTAAAGGCACTTATTGGCGCAACACTTGCCTCTTGTATGACTGGTTTGGTAATAGGTATTTTTTAGTTTAAAAAAC
>CAYUHD010000072.1:0-4784 GCA_964444385.1 uncultured Gammaproteobacteria bacterium | reverse complement strand
AATCATCTCAGAGCACATTTCTTCTAGAGAAATTCTTGGCTTCCAGTTAAGTTTCTTTCTAGCTTTTGAAGAGTCTCCAATTAAGCTATCTGTTTCAGCAGGTCTAAAATATCGTTCATCCACACGAACTATAATGTCACCAGCTTTCAAATGAGAGTTTTCGGAGTTAGTAATGCTTTTAATGATACCGACTTCATCCTTACCAGAACCTTCAAATTTTAAAGTTATGCCCAATTCTTCCGCTGATAGCTTAATGAAATTTCGCACTGAACACTGTTTACCTGAAGCTATTACAAAATCTTCAGGAATTTCTTGTTGAAGCATCAGCCACTGCATTTCAACATAATCTTTAGCATGACCCCAATCTCTTAAAGCATTTAAATTGCCAATAAATAAACATTCCTCTTGTTCGCAGAAAATATTAGTAAGCCCCCTAGTAATCTTTCTAGTGACAAAAGTTTCTCCCCTTCGTGGAGACTCATGATTAAATAAGATTCCATTACATGCATATATACCATAAGCTTCTCTATAGTTTATTGTTATCCAATGTGCATAAAGTTTTGCAACTGCATAAGGGGATCTAGGGTAAAAAGGAGTTGTTTCTTTTTGAGGCGTCTCTTGAGAAAGCCCATATAACTCTGAAGTAGATGCCTGATAAAACCTTGTCTTTTTAGACAGACCAAGCAATCTAATTGCTTCGAGGACTCTCAATGTACCCAAAGCATCAATGTTAGAAGTATATTCAGGTGTTTCAAAGCTGATGCCTACATGAGATTGTGCTCCAAGATTATATATTTCATCAGGCTGAACTTCTTGAATAATTCTAGTTAGATTTGATGCATCAGATAAATCTCCATAATGCATAATAAAATTTCTACTTTTAATATGAGGATCTTGGTAAATATTATCTACCCTATGAGAGTTAAATATAGAAGATCGCCTCTTAATCCCGTGAACTTTGTAACCTTTTAAAATTAAAAATTCAGCAAGATAAGAGCCATCTTGACCGGTAATTCCAGTAATAAGCGCTTTTTTTTGTTTAGTAGACATTTTATTTTATGAATGCTCTGCCATTAATTTAAAATGGCTATTTCTTTTTTTCATTTCTTCAAAGCCACCTGAATCAATTAGTTTTCCTTTTTCAAATAAATAAATAACATCACAATTTTTAACTGTATTTAATCTGTGTGCAATTAATATAATGGTCTTTGTTTGTGATAACTCATATATGGAATCCATGATAACCTTTTCAGTCAGACCATCAAGAGCGCTAGTTGCTTCATCAAATACAATAACGTCTGGGTCATTATATAAAGCTCTTGCAATAGCTATTCTTTGACGTTGACCACCTGATAACTGAACCCCCTTTTCTCCGACTAGAGAATTTATGCCTTCTGGCAATGTTTTAATATGCTCTTCTAAATTTGCTAATTTGATAGCATTAATTACCCTTTCTTCATTGATATCATCTGTATGCAGGCCAAATGCAACATTATCCTTAATAGAAGCGTCAGCCAAAAAGATTGTTTGTGGAACATATCCAATTGAATTCTGCCAATTTCTTAAATTCTTTGAATTAAGAGGAATCCCATCAATCAAAATTTTACCAGATGTCGGAGAAATTAGGCCTAGGATTATATCTATTAGAGTAGATTTTCCTGAGCCAGACTCACCAACTACACCAATAATATTATTAGATTTAATCTTCATATTTATATTAGATAATGCTGTTTCAGCTTTATTTGGATATTGAAAACTCAAATCATTTAATTCAATAGAAGATTGTAATTGATGTTGAGAAGTAGAAGTCTGCAAAATGTCAGAATGCGTATTTTTCCACTCTAATAAATCATCTTTAATACTATCTAAAGCAGGACCAGAGGCTTTAACGTAAGTAAGATTCCCATAAACTTGTTGAAAAGCTGGCATTAATTTGTAACTAGCCATAGCAAATACCCCAAGTTCAGGCAGAATTAATGCTAAATTTCCATCATTAACAACAAGCAAATACAAGACTAGAGAAACCATGGTTCCTAAAGCAACTAATTCTACCCAATATTTTGGAGCTTCGTTCAAAGTAGAATTTGAACCCATTGCATAGCCCAGTTCTATGCTGGCTTTCTTAAATTGTGTATTAAAACTAAATGATCGACCTAGTAACAGAGTATCTTTAATACCTCCAAAACCTTCGTTCATTAGTTTGAAACGAAGGGCCTGATTTTTTGAAACCGCTAAACCATTTTGAACTAGCTTAAGTTTTACAAAATAAAAAATTAATATATATATAGTTGCAAAACCGAATAAACCTATAAAAGTAATTAAAGGATTCATTGAAATAAGCAATGTTAATATTGCTAAAGCCAGAACTATCCTCGCATTCATCACCATAATTGGATAGATAATTCCTACAGTAACCCTATTGCATTCAATAGTGATATTGTTCATCAGCTTGCTACTATTTCCAGACGCATGAAAAAGCCATGATTGAGACATATAGTGAGTAAACAAATTTGCAGCAAAGTTTGCTCCTAATCGCTGAGCAAAATGCAATAAATACCTGACAGTAAAAGTCGAAGTAATTGTAGCTATGGTAAGTAATATTAAGACTCCTACACCAGCCAACAAGATAAAATCATTCTTGTCCTGTATTCCAGTAAGATCAAAAGCTTTAGCAAAAAAACTATCGCCAATTAATAAATTACTATCGCCCGCCAAGGATAGAAATGGACCTATTGAAGCGACGCCCACAACTTCTGCGAATGCCATTAAAATTACTAAAAACTGCAGTCTAAAGAGAGAGAATTTTTGTGCTGTAGTGAGAACTCTATATAAATCTTTAATTATTGAGAACATAGTAACTACTATTTTTTTTCTTCTGCATCCATTATATACCAAGCTATAGACTTCTTAATTCCAGTCTGAAGGTTATATTCAGATGTATATTTCAGATGCTTCTTAATTTTTGAAATGTCAGCTTGTGAATGACGGACATCTCCCTCTCTAAAATCCTTATATATTGGTTTTTTGCTATAAAAAATTTTGTGCATACTAAGCTCATCTTTAATAATATTAAATAGGGAATTTAAATCATTTCTATCGCCCAGTGCGACATTATATATTTGATTTAATCCATTCTTTGATCGCATTGTCGCGGCAAGTAAATTCGCCTGCACAACATTTTCTACATAACAGAAGTCTCTACTCGTTTTTCCATCCCCATTAATATTGATATTTTTGTTGTTAATCATTGCCTCTATCCATTTTGGAATCACGGCTGCATATGGACCCTCAGGATCTTGCATCTTTCCAAAAACATTAAAATATCTGAGACCAATAGAATTAAAACCATAATTTTTAAAAAAAACATCTGCGTAAAGTTCATTAACATACTTGGTAACAGCATATGGAGACAAAGGGCTACCTATATTATCTTCTTTTTTTGGTAAGTCAGGATGATCTCCATATGTCGAACTACTTGCAGCATACGTAAAACTTTTAACATTAGCTTCCTTGGAGGCGACCAGGATATTCAAGAAGCCATTAATGTTAGAACTATTAGTATTAATTGGATCTTTAATTGATCTTGGAACAGACCCAAGTGCTGCCTGATGCAATACAAAATCAACATTATCTGTCGCTGCTTTGCAATCATCTAGATTGCATATGTCCCCTTCTATAAAAGTAAAATTATTCCATTTCCTTGTTGAAACATTATTTTTTACTTGTTCCAAATTTGATCTACGGCCTGTAGAAAAGTTATCTATCCCAGTAACAATTTGATTTGAAAGCAAGAGACTTTCAAGTAAATTACTGCCAATAAAACCAGAAACTCCAGTTATAAGCCAATGATGACTTTCTTGATCTAAATCTTTTAAAAGTTTTGTATATTGATTCATGTCAATTTTACAAGCGTAAATCTGAATCCTTTACAGAAAAAATATTCTTTAGGTCATACAATATGTGATTGGATTTACCAAATGTACGAATTTGTTTAATGCCCATTTTAGTAAATTCTTCATGGGCAACAGCTAATATAATTCCATCGTATTCATTGGTGGGGATATTCTCATCAGGAATAAAATTATATTCATTTGAGTTTGGCAGCTCGCTTACCCAAGGATCATAAACATCAATGATTGTCTTTTGAGCATGAAGCTTTTTGATAATATCAAATACTTTGCTATTTCTTAAGTCTGGACAATTTTCTTTGAATGTTAAGCCCATGATCAATACTTTCGGGGGATTATCCAATGCATTATTTAATCTCATTTTTTTCATGAGCTTATCAGCAACATATTCACCCATTCCATCATTCAACCTTCTACCAGCAAGGATAACTTCAGGTTCATAGCCATGAGCTGCTGCTTTAAAAGTCAGGTAATATGGATCAACGCCTATACAATGGCCACCAACTAATCCAGGTGTAAATGGGAGAAAGTTCCATTTTGTGCCAGCGGCCTCGAGCACCTCTTTAGTATCAATATTTATCAAATTAAAAATTTTAGAAAGCTCATTGATGAGTGCTATATTTACATCTCTTTGAGTGTTTTCAATTACTTTTGCGGCCTCTGCAACTCTAATTGAAGATGCTTTAAATGTTCCTGCAATAACTATAGATTGGTATATTTGATCTATTAAATCAGCAGCTTCAGGGGTTGAACCTGATGTCACCTTCACAATATCTTTTAATCTATGGTCCTTATCACCTGGATTAATTCTTTCAGGACTAAAACCAACATAAAAGTCTTCATTAAGCAATAAATTGGATTTTCTTTCTAATAAAG
>CAYUHD010000071.1:0-4935 GCA_964444385.1 uncultured Gammaproteobacteria bacterium | reverse complement strand
GCACCTAGTTTTCTTCCAATTTTGGTTAGATTTTGAGAGGAAAGACCAAGTTGAAATATAAAATTAATCCCAATAAGCGCCGCTGCAGCATTTGAACTGCCACCACCCAAGCCACCACCCATTGGAATATTTTTTTTTATGTGTACATCACAATATATCTCTTTTCCAATATGATCAGATAAAATTCTGATGGCCTTATAGACCAAATTATTCTCTCCATCAATTAAAGGACCAAGATTAGTTTTAACAATAACAGTTTTATTTTTTGTTTTTTGGATTTGCATTTCATCAAATAAATCAATTAATTGAAATTGAGTATCTATCTCATGCATGCCATCATTCCTTTTTCTTAAAATAGAAAGATCTAAGTTTAATTTTGCAGGACAATTAAGATCTATACTATTCACGTATTATGGCTCCACTAATATATAGCTCTTCTCCAGATCTAAAATAAACTGAGAAAGCATTTTTATTCCTATATTCACATTTTAATTCAACCCCATGTTTATTTAAGATAAATATATTTTGACTAAGTTTTAGATTATTAAAGCATGAATTAAAAAAATAAAGATATTCTTGATTGTTAAAATTTCGAAATAAAGAGAGATACCTATCATCAATTTTTGGATCAAAAGATAGGCCCATTGAATGATTAAATTTAATCTTCATGAGATTTCCTAATAAAGGTTTCCCAATCTGTATAATAACGTTTTCGGGAAATACTTTTATTCTAACAGTGAAGTTGGAGCTAGTTTTATTTTGTGTAAAGTTGAATTTACCAACAAATCTTTTTTCTGAAACTGTTGATTGAGATATTGATGTACATGAACCTAAAAAAATTAGAGAACATATTAAGATAATTTTCGTTATGGAATTACAGCTATTTGGCATAAATCATAAGACTACCAAGTTATCAGAAAGAGAGTCATTCATTATAAATGACTCCAATCAAGAAGACTTTAAAAATTTCTTTCAAAGTAATTTTAGTAATTCAACAGAATCTTTTTTTGCTATATCTACATGTAATAGAACTGAAGTTTATTTTTATGGCAGCCCATCAAGCGTTATTTCAATTGCTCAAAAGACTCTTGAGTTTTTAGGGTGTAGCGATTCAATTAAAGATGATCTATATTTTTTTTATGGTAATGAAGCCATTGAGCATATGTGCTGCGTAGCTAGCGGCCTTGACTCTCAGGTTTTAGGTGAGCAAGAGATTTTAGGCCAATTCAAGAAATCAATTCAGACATTCATTGAGTTAGGGGTTTTAAAAGGCCAATTACACAGCCTTACGGATAAAATTATTTCTATTGCAAAAGCAGCCAGAACAGAGACTCAAATTGGTTTCAATCCGTTGTCAGTATCAGGCCTTTCATTAAAGATTGTTCAAGAAATTTTTGAAGATCCCACTCAACAAAAACTTACAATAGTTGGAGCTGGTCAGATGGCCCTTAGTGTAATTGAAAATTTTTATGATAATGGCATCAAAAATATTAATGCAGTTAATAGATCAAAAAAAACTCTAAAAATTAACCAGTCACTTAGCCTTGAAACTACTCATTTTTCTCAACTTGGAACTTTAATTCAAATGACAGATATTCTAGTTAGCTCGATAAGTTCACCATTACCTATTATTGGTAAGGGTTTGATAGAACAGGCTATGAAGGAAAGAAAAAATAAACCAATGTTGTTGATTGATTTTGGGGTGCCAAGAAATATTGAAGATCAGGTCAGGGACTTAGAATATGCATATCTTTTTACTATAGAAGACATAGAGCTCGTTACACAAGAAAATCTAGAGGAGCGCTCCTTAGAGGCATTTAAAGCAAGGAACCTTATACAGGACAGAATCAAATCTTTAAATAAAGATAAAGCTAAGAAACAAAGTCGCGGTGAAGCATACATAGTACTTAAAAATGTTTCCAATGACATGAATGAGCAAGATTTTTTAGATTTATTAAAATCAGATGATCCATATACCTATATAAAACAAATACATACAGTTTCAGACGATCAGCTACAATATATTTCAACATTAACCCCTCATGCCATTTTGTCTATGATTAAGGAAATTAGAAGTGCTTGAAGAATCTATTATCAAGAAATTAGAAAGTTTAAGGTCTAGATCTATTGAGATTCATGAGGCCTTAGCGAAAGAGGGCGCAACCGATCATATAACCCAATTTACACAACTTAATAAAGAATATGCTGAAATTACCCCAATTGTTGATTTATTTAAATCACTGCAGTATGCGGAATTTGATTTAAAAGGCGCTGAGTTACTTTTGGATTCTGGTGAATCAGAACTAATTGAACTTGCAAAAATAGAAGTTAGTACACTTCAAGACAAGATTGTTGAACTGGAGAAAAGCATTAAATTGATGCTATTACCTAAAGATGAAGCTGATGATGGGGCTGCCTATCTAGAGATACGAGCTGGGGCAGGTGGCGATGAGGCTGCTATCTTTGCAGCAGATTTATTTAGAATGTACTCCAGATTATCTGAGCGTCAGGGATGGAAGATTGAGGTTGTAAATATTAAATCATCAGAGCCTAGTGGTTTAAAAGAGGCTGTAGTTAAAATTAATGGTCTAGGTGTTTTTAAATTTCTAAAATTTGAATCAGGAGTGCATCGAGTTCAACGTGTTCCGGAAACTGAATCCCAAGGAAGAATTCATACCTCAACGGTTACTGTTGCAATTCTTCCTGAGATTGATGAAGTTCAAGATATAGAAATAGATAAAAGTGAATTAAGAGTTGATACTTACCGAGCATCTGGCGCAGGCGGACAGCATGTTAATAAAACTGATTCAGCTGTAAGACTTACCCATATACCGTCAGGAGTTGTTGTTGAATGTCAAGATGATAGGTCTCAACATAAGAATAAAGCTAAAGCCATGGCTTTGCTTGCTGCAAAATTGAAACAGAATGAAATTGATGAGCAACAAAACTCTATTGCAAGCGAGAGGAAGATTTTAGTTGGTACTGGAGATAGAAGTGAGAAAATCAGGACTTATAATTTTCCACAAGGACGTATAACAGATCACCGGATTAAGTTAACACAACATAATTTAGATCAAGTAATGGATGGTGACATGATCTCTATCTGCCAAGCTTTGATTACCGAAAATCAATTAGCCCAGCTTTCAAATCTAGAAGAAACTTCATAATTGAACCAAAGCCTAAAATTTTATTTTTTGCATGCTAAATCAAATGCTAATAAGCATGAATATATATCTCGAGATTTCGGATATTTCTTAAAATCATTAGGAATAAGTGATGCGATTATTGCCTTAGGAGATGATTTTGATTTATCAGAAGAAGAAATTTTAAAAATAGATATTTTTTTTTCATCTTATCTTGCTGGAGTTCCTCTTGATTATATTTTAGGGGAGTCATCATTCTTTGGATACAAATTTTATGTTGATTCAAGGGTCTTGATCCCCCGACCAGAAACAGAATTAATTGTAGAATGGGTTTTAGATTTGTCATTAAGAAAAGATTCAGCAATTTTAGAAGTTGGAACAGGATCTGGCTGTATAGCTATATCAATAGCTCTTCAAAAAACTAATACTAAAATTATTGCAACGGATCTCTCAGATCCAGCTTTAGAGGTAGCTAACTTAAATAGAATATTCCATGAAGCAAAGAATGTACTATTAGTTCAGTCTAATTGGATGTCTTTTGTTCAAGAGAATTCACTGGACTTAATCATTTCCAATCCTCCATATTTGAAACCAAACGACCCACATCTGAAAGATTTAAAACATGAGCCATTAATTGCTCTCACCTCAAAAAATGGGTCTCATAGTTTTTATGAGATTGCTTCACAAGCAATATTTTCTTTAAAATCAGGAGGGAAAATTATTTTTGAACACGGCTATTCTCAAGTTAAAGAGGTTTCAAGTATTTTAAAAGATTGTGGCTTTAAGAATATTATCTCTATGCAAGATCTTCAGGGTTTGGATAGATATACCTATGCTGAGAAATAATAAAAGTTTATTCTGTCACATGCTTATGTGATAGGTTTACTATTATGATATTTGCTTAAGAAATTACAATATGAATTTTACAGGATACATAGAAGGATATTATGGTCAACTGTTAAGTTGGGAAAATAGATCAAGGATACTTACTGCTCTTGAAAAAAATCATTTAAAAACATATTTTTATTGTCCCAAGGAAGATCAATTTCATAGGACCAATTGGCGAAATTCTTATCCAGATAAATGGCTAAGTGAATTTAGATCTTTTGTTACAGAAGGTAATTCAAAAAACATAAAGATTATTTTTGGCATTTCCCCAGGTATAAATTTTAAGACAGATAATGATCTACAAGTATTAATAGATAAAATTCTTTCCATAGCTGAGCTAGGAATTAAGAATATAGCAATTTTATTTGATGATCTTTTTGAAGAATCATCCGGCGAACTTCATGCATCGATCGTAAATGAATGCATTAAAAATTGTCCCGATATTAATTTTTTTGCTGTACCAAAGGAGTATTCTGCCTCACAGGCATTACCAGATATTTTTTCTAGCAATTACTTGGATGAGTTTAATAAAGCGCTTCAGCCAAAGGTACCAATTTTTTGGACTGGTTCATATGTGGTTTCGCAGCATTCATCTTTAGATGAAATTGAGGCTTGGAAGAGTGCTTTTCAAAGGCCATTGATTTTTTGGGACAACTATTTTGCAAATGATTATTGTGGTCCAAAAATTGTTATGGAACCATATCAATCTATGTCATTGGAATCAGCTCTCAGACTTGATGGGTTAATGATTAATCCAACTGGTTTAATTGAGGTTGATTTAATTTGCCTAGATTTTTTCGGATACTTTCTAAAAGATAACAAGATCACAGCTAAAAAATATTTTTTAAATAAGAATTTTCCTCCTGAGTTTTTAGATGTTCTTAAATTTTTTGAATTTGAAGTT
>CAYUHD010000070.1:4760-5069 GCA_964444385.1 uncultured Gammaproteobacteria bacterium | reverse complement strand
TACGTTTTGTTTATGTTCCTGATGGGCAGAAATTAGGTTATGTAAAAAATAAAGTATTTATTTTTCCAGTTGGATCAACTCTTATTAAGACCTTTGCCTACCTTAATGAAAATGGCCCTATAGACAAGCAATTGCTTGAGACTCGCCTTTTAATTAATGCTAATGACGGCTGGAAAGCTATAAGTTATGTCTGGAATACAGAGCAAACTGATGCTAGAAGAGCAATAGCTGGAGCAACCATACATACAACTTTTATTAACTCAGAGGGAAAAATGATAGATGTTCGATATCGAGCACCCAATCAAAACC
>CAYUHD010000070.1:0-4750 GCA_964444385.1 uncultured Gammaproteobacteria bacterium | reverse complement strand
GACAAGTTAGGTACAAAGTCCCAAATACCAATCAATGTAAAGAATGCCATCAAGTTGACAAGGAGATAACTCTAATTGGTCCAAAGGCAAGAAACATGAATAAACTAATCGAATATGAATCTGGGGAAATGAATCAATTGTTGTATTGGGCAGCATTAGGCTGGATTGATGAAAATATTGATACAACATCGATATCTAATTACGCTGATGTAAATGCTTCATTAGAAGATCGGGCCAGAGCCTATCTCGATATTAATTGTGGCCATTGTCATATACCAGGAGGTTCTGCTGATACTACAGGGTTATATTTAAATTTTACTGAAAAAGATCAGGAACAACTTGGAATATATAAAAAACCAGTAGCGGCTGGTCGCGCAAGTGGAAATCTAGAATATTCTATTGTTCCTGGTCATCCCGATAATTCAATTATGCTTTATAGGATGAAATCACTGGATCCAGGCATTATGATGCCGGAATCTGGTAGAGCTTTAGCAGATGAAGCGGGCATCAAGCTGATTACAGATTGGATAAATAAACTCTAGTCTTTAAATTTGTCTATGAGGCCATAAATAATTCATAATGACTTTTTACACAGGAGATAATTCATGTCTAAACACTCTGCTTTAAACACTTTTGGTAGATCTGGAAATCCAGCTTTTTCTAGAAATTTTGAAAATACCGGAGCTCTGCCTCAAGCTGAACGTATGACGCTTGATGGCGCTGTAAATAAAACAGCTATCTTGCTTGCTTTGTGTTTTAGCGGAGCATTTGTTGGCTGGAATGTTCCAGCTTTAACAATACCGGGGCTGATAATAGGGACTATTCTTGCATTTGTAACAATTTTTAGGAGTCCTACTAAAGCAGGCGCTACTGCACCTTTTTATGCAGCTTTTGAAGGTATAGCCCTTGGAGGTATTACAGTTTTTGCTGAAATGCAATATCCTGGAATTGGTATTCAAGCTATTGGACTGACCTTTGGAATTCTTGCCTCTTTACTATTTTGCTATAAAAGTGGAATTATTAAACCGACTGAAAATTTTAGATTAATGATTGTTTCAGCAACCATGGGTATTTTCGTCCTGTACTTAGTGAGCTTTATCATGTCCTTCTTTGGCTCAGGTATAGGATTTATTCATTCCAATGGGCTTTTTGGTATTGGCTTTTCTCTATTCGTTGTAGGCATAGCAGCACTCAATCTTGTTTTAGATTTTGATTTTATTGAAGAAGGCGCTGAACAAGGGCTACCAAAATATATGGAATGGTATGGAGCTTTCTCACTCATGGTTACTTTGGTTTGGTTATATATAGAAATATTACGCCTACTTATGAAACTTAGAAGTAGATAAAATGAATACTGTTCTCTTCGGCCTGCTTGCTGTCTTATCACTCTTTATTTTTATGAATCTTGGCAAAATTAAGGCGTCAAAAAAACAGATGGATCGAGATGATCGCATCAAGTGGGGCGCAAAACGCAAACCAGATGTTCAGCAGAATAAAGATGGCTCAAAAATTATTGAAGGTCAAGCTGAGGAAGTTGATGATCAATCTAAACAATAAGTTTTTTTTTGCTATTGCCATAATTGCATTTAGTAATTACTCCCTTTCACAAATCGACCAATCTAAGGGATCGTTTGAAGATAAATTCAGACAACTGGATGAGGTATTCCCTTCTCCAAATTTAAACAGACCTGCCACGGGAGAACCAGGGCCAACTTATTGGCAACAAAGAGCTAACTATAAAATAAAAATCAAACTTGATGAGACAGCACGAAGCGTTAAAGGCTCAGAAGTTATAACATACACAAATAATTCACCTCTAAAGTTAAATTATATTTGGTTGCAATTAGATCAAAATATATTTGATAAGAACTCAATAAATAACCTCACTCAACCTTGGTGGGGTGGAAATAAGAGTGTGGATTTCTCAACATTGCGAAGCCAAAATTTCATGGATAACTTTGATGGCGGATTCCAGGAACTATCTATTAAAGTGAATGGAAAGCATGCTCAAACAAATCTTGTTGGTACGCATGTTCGAATAAATCTTGATGAGCCTTTAGGAACGGGAGAATCAACCAAACTTATGATTGATTGGGCGTATGCTTTAGTAGAGGAAAATGCGGTCAGAGCAAGGAATGGATATGAAACTTTTGCAGATGGAAATGATATCTTTTTATTAGCACAATGGTATCCGCGCATAACTGTATTTAGTGATTATGAGGGCTGGCATAACAAAGAGTTTATAGGTAATGGTGAATTTACACTTGAATTTGGAGATTTTGAAGTTGATATTACTGTTCCCGCTGATCATATAGTTGCCGCAACCGGCACCCTGCAAAATGAAGATGATGTCCTTAGTGCCGTTCAAAAAAGAAGAATTATAAAGGCAAAAAAATCATCTAAACCTATATTCATTGTCACTCCTAAAGAGGCCTATGAAAATGAACTAGAAAAAAACTCAGCCTATAAAACTTGGTCATTTAAAGCAGAGAATGTTCGAGACTTTGCGTGGGCAAGCTCTAGAAAGTTTATTTGGGATGCTGCTGGTTTTAAGCAAGATTCAAACGAAAATCCCCTAGTTATGGCTATGTCCTTTTACCCAAATGAAGGAGAACCTTTATGGTCAAAATATTCAACAGAAGCGGTGATGCATACGATGGAGGTCTATTCAAAATATTCTTTTGATTACCCTTACCCAACAGCCCAAAGTATAAATGGTCCAGTTGGTGGCATGGAATACCCCATGATCACCTTCAATGGCCCTAGAACTGAATTAGAAGATGATGGAACAAGGACATATTCTAGAAGTGAAAAGGAATTCCTTATTGGAGTAGTAATTCACGAAATTGGGCATATCTATTTTCCAATGATAGTTAATTCGGATGAAAGACAATGGACCTGGATGGATGAAGGCCTGAACACATTTTTGCAATATCTAGCTGAGCAAGAATGGGACATTAACTATCGCTCTGATAGAGGTGAGCCAAGGTGGATAACAGACTATATGGCCAGCAGTTCTCAAGTTCCAATCATGACTAATTCAGAATCGTTATTACAATTTGGAAATAATGCCTATGCAAAACCGGCTACCGCTCTAGTTGTTCTCCGCGAGACAATTTTAGGGAGAGAATTATTTGACCAAGCTTTTAGAGAATATTCTCTACGTTGGAAATTCAAAAGGCCAACTCCCTATGATTTCTTCAGAACCATGGAAGAGGCTTCTGGTGTTGATTTAGATTGGTTCTGGAGAGGTTGGTTTTATAGCACAGATCATGTTGATATAGCTTTAGAGAATATACATATTGCATCATTGGATACTCTCAATCCTCAAATTGATTTAGCTAAAGACCGTATAGATTTTCAGAGTGAACCAGAAATTCTTCATGATAATAGGAATGAAACCTCTGGAATTAAAACAAGAGTTAAGGCTAGACCTGAGTTATTAGATATTTACGACGAATATGATGAGTTCACCCCTTCAGATAGGGAAATGAGAGACTATGAGGAAATTCTAGATGACTTATTTGATAAAAATGACAGTAACCCTGAATGGAAAAAGAAAGCGTTAGTTGAAGCTCTGGCAAAAGAGGAAGATTATTATATTTTTGAATTCTCTAATAGAGGTGGATTAATTATGCCGATACCTCTTGAACTGACATATGAAGATGGCAAGAAAGAGCTTATAAGAATACCAGTAGAAATTTGGAGAAAAAATTCTAACAAAACTCGTTGGTTAAAACGCTCTAAAGTAAGAATTACTCAAGCGGTAATAGATCCTTACTGGGAAATTGGTGACACAGAGATTGAAAATAATTACTACCCCACTCGATTAGTTCCTGCTAGATTAAAGCCGCGTGCATCTAGAAGCAATCCCAAAAATTTAATGCAGGATCTGCTAAACAGAAATAAAAAAATTACGTCTCATAATTAAATAAATATGCTTGTTGCAATAGATTTTGGAATATCTAATACTGATATAGCTGTTTCAGATAAAAATGAAACTATGTTCTATAGTGCTCCCTCCAAACCTTCCAAAATGAACTCTGATTCCATTAAGGACATCTTAAAAAAATATAATATTGAGACTTCTGGTATAAAAATAATTGGGGTTACAGGTGGAAAATCATCTGATCTAGATGATTCGTTAGATGGAATAAAAATTATCAAGATTAATGAAATTGAAGCAATCGGCATTGGTGCAAAAAAATTATATGGCATCAAAAATGAATCCGCTCTTGTTGTTAGTGCTGGCACTGGAACTGCTTGTGTTCAAGTTCAAGGTAATGATTTTAATCATCTGGGCGGCATTGCAGTTGGAGGTGGCATGCTCGAGGGTCTAGGTTCCCTACTATTTAAAAACTCTAAAGGATTCGAAATAAATGAATTTGGAGCGAAAGGATCTAGAGATGAGCTTGATTTATTAATTGGTGATGTGGTGAACAAAATAGGTAACCTTTCACCTGAAATTACTGCTGTTAATTTTGGTCAAGCAATTAATACTTCTGCTGATACGATGGAAAATACTGCAGCGGCATTATGCAATATGATTGGAGAGGTTATTGGTACAATTGCTTATCTTAATGCATTCTTAATAGGATCAGACAAAGCCTGTTTCACCGGAAGAACATCTTACCTCTCAGAAATTGTTAAGGGCATAAATCAAAGGCTTAAGCTAGCTGGTATAACAGGTCAATATAACGATAATCGCGAATATGGGAACGTCATTGGAGTCCTTGAAGGAATAAAAAAT
>CAYUHD010000069.1:0-5308 GCA_964444385.1 uncultured Gammaproteobacteria bacterium | reverse complement strand
TCCAAATAATAACTTAATCTCATAAGCTAATTTGCCTACTGTGTTAGATGTTTATATGCTTGCTTTGATGGAGCTTATAATGATGATTGGTAGTTTTGCTTGATATGGCTAAAACTAATAGTTATGGATATATAGTATTTAATTACTTAGAAAATATAAAATTTATGTTAGATTACCCTCATGAAAATCGGTGTACCCTCCGAAGTAAAAAATAATGAGCACAGAGTTGGTTTAACGCCTGACTCAGTTAAAACTCTAAGTGATTTAGGCCACCAAATTTTTGTTCAATCTAATGCTGGTCAAGCGATAGGATTTAGCAATAAGTTATATGAATTATCTGGCGGTCAAATTCTTGAATCACCTTCAGAGGTTTACAATTCATCTGAACTTATCATCAAAGTAAAAGAACCAGTAGAAGATGAGTTTCAATTTTTACGAGACGACTTAACTTTATTTACTTATCTACATTTAGCAGGAGATATCTCACATGCAAAAAAACTCTTAGAAACTGGAGTAATAGGTATTGCTTACGAAACTGTCACTGCAGATAATAAGTCTTTGCCTTTACTGGCTCCAATGAGTGCAATTGCTGGGCAATTAAGCATTGTTGTTGGCTCCTATCATCTTCTTAAGCCAAATAAAGGGCGCGGTACTTTGGTAAGCAATCTTGATCCTAGAATAGTTACAGTTATAGGCGCTGGTGTTGCAGGTACAGAGGCTATTGCAAAAGCTAAAGCTAATGATGCACAAGTTCAGGTCATTGATCTTGCTCAATCGAAGCTAGATGAGCTAAAGAGCAAGTTTGGTCAAGAAGGTATGGAATATATTATTTCAACTCCAGATTCAATAAGAAAAGCAGTGGCTGTATCAGATCTTGTGATTGGATCTGTTTATGTGATTGGTAAAGAGGCGCCCAAGGTTGTTTCAAAAGATATGCTTGCAGATATGACAAAAGGGAGCGTTATGGTAGACATATCAATTGATCAGGGTGGTTGCTTTGAATCTAGTAAGCCTACCAATCATGATGAACCAACATTTATAGAAAAAGGGGTCTTGCATTATTGCGTGACCAACATGCCTGGAGCAGTTCCTTTAACAGCAACGAATGCCTTAAACAATGCAACTCTTCCATTTATTAAAGAATTAGCTAACAAAGGAATTAAAAAAGCACTCAGTGAAAACAAACATTTAATGAATGGTCTCAACATTCAAAATGGAGAAATTATTCATCCAGCAATTAAAGAAGCGTTAAGCAGCTAATTTTTTAAAGGTTAATTGCTGCTTTTCTAGCATCAGCTATGGCTCCATGAATATATCCTACTGATGTGCAATCTCCAATAGATGTGATGGGTATATCTAGGCCATTTATTGACTCTGAAAGAATTAAATTTGAATTTGCTCCTAGAGCAATTATCACCTGATCAGCTTTTAGTGTTTTTTCAGTTTCTTCATGATGGAAGATAACTTCTTTATCTCGAATTTCTTTAATATCAACATTCGTTAGGAGATCTGCTCCATGCTCTCTCAAAAGATGAACAACTCTGGAGCGTCTGACAATACTAAGATTAGGGCCTAATGATCCGCTAGGCTCTAATACTTTCACATTCCTACCTCTTTCAATCAAAAACTCAGCTAGCTCTAATCCAACTAAATCTCCCCCAATCACAACAATATTTTTTGAAATCGGCATCCAAAGTTTACTTAGAAACCTTAAGATAGAAATATTTCTTAAAAGTTGTGAGGCTCTTCCTATTTTTAGAATAATTTGCTGAAACAATGAAAGTTTTTTGATTACATTATCATCTGAGCCAAAAAGCAAACCTCTCAATTGTTCTCCATCAAAAACATTTTTAGCATCTTTTCCCTTTATTACTGGCGCATCTCTATTAGCCCCAACAGCAACAATTACATGGTCAGGATTAAAAGATTCAATGGATTTCGCAGTTGCTAAAGTATTCATTTTAATTTTTACACCTAATTCAGCTAATGAATTTTTTAAATACTTTATTAAACGTCCATTAGGTTCATATGATAATGCAGCAACTCTCACCGTCCCACCTATATCTTTATATTTTTCCCAAACTTCAACATGATGACCTCGCATAGCCAGAAGACGCGCGGACTCCATGCCGCTTGGTCCAGCTCCAATCACCAAGATTTTCTTTTGATCAGCTGTGGAGTGAATAATATGTTCATTTAGATGCTCATTTCCAAGCTGTGAATTTACTGCACACATCATGGGCTTATTAATAAAAATTTGACTCACGCAGACATAGCAATATATACAGGGTCGAATAAGATGCTCTTGTCCAGAAATTATCTTGTTTGGTAATCCAGGATCAGCCAACAATTTTCTTCCCATAGCTAGAAAATCAAACTCATTATTTTTAATTCCTCTTTCTGCTACATCAAGCTCAATTCGTCCTACAGCAATAATTGGGATGGTTAATGCCTTCTTAGCCATCTTTGCAAAATTTAAAAAACCACCTGGTTGATGAACAAGAGGCGCCTCAGTAAAAGCAATGCCTTTGCTGGAATTACCATAAGCACTAACATCTATTGCGTCAGCTCCAGCCTTTTCAGCTAAGGAGGCTGTGATTAAAAAATCTTTAGGAGTTATTCCGTTCTCAATTCGATATTCATTAGCATCCAATCTAACCAATACTGGAAAATCTTCTATTTGTTTTTTGATTTCAGAAATAATCTCAACTAATAACCTTGCTCTTTTTTCAGGGCTGCCTCCATATTAATCAGTTCTTTTGTTAACTGCTGGAGAAAGAAAACTTGAGATAAGATAACCATGACCAGCATGAATTTCTATTGCATCAAAATTTGAAGCTTTAGCTCTTTTTGCAGCTTCTACAAAATGTTGCACCTCTTTCTGAATCTCAGCGATTGAGAGTTCGTGGTATCTTGGTCCTTTTCCATCTGGTCCTCCAGCCTTAATGAAGTTCATGATCTCATCTTGAGTCAACAGACCAAACATATCACTTGGCTCGGATTTGGGAATTGAAGGCACTGCAATGGGTCTACCAGCAATTACATCTTCTTGAGATATTTTCCCACTGTGATTAAGTTGAGCTGCTATTTTAGCTCCATGTTGATGAATGCGTTGAGTTAATGATTTTAAGTCTGGAATAAATTCATCTTTTGAAAAACCAATCATATTTGGCATTGAGGCACCCACAGGCCATGTTATGGCAGAAGTCTCCAAGACAATGAGCCCCACTCCACCACGAGCCCTTTCTTCATAATATGCTATTAGTTGTTCAGTTGTATGGCCATCCTTACCAGCAAAATTTGAACCCATTGCTGCCATCACCATTCTATTTTTTAATTGCAACCTTCCTATGGATCCAGACGAGGCTAGAAGAGGATGTTTAATTCTTTGATTCATTTAATTAATTTTCCTAATGAAAAATTTTCATTTATATTAATTGAAAGATTTAATTTAACTTAAGGTAATTAGTATGAGTGATTTAGATAGTAAAATTCAAGAAATTCTGGATAAGGAATCTATCAGAGAGTTAGTGTATTTATATTGCAGAGCTGCTGATAGGCATGATCAAGAATTAATGCGAGAACTTTATCATGAGGATGCTTTTGATGATCATGGATCTTTTTTTAAAGGCAAAGCAATGGAATTTATTGATATGCTGCCTGAGATTCAAAAGAACATGGGTATTTTGCATCATAATGTAACAACTCATAATATTAATTTAATGGGCGAAAAAGCAGAAGGGGAGACTTACATTATTGCTTTTCATCAAGTTCTTTCGGATACAGGAAATTTCGATGTCTTAATTGGGGGTAGGTATTTTGATGAATATGAGAAAAGAGAAGGTATTTGGAAATTTTCTAGCAGGGCTGTTGATGCTGATTGGGCTTATGTGAATGATCCTTCAAAAGTTGATCTAATTCATCCAATGATTGAAGGAGCTAATATTGGCACTTCAAATTCAAGCGATCCATCATATAAGTACTTAAAAAATTTAAGGAGAGGGAAGCGATAACTATATTAATTGAGTTAATTCTCTGAAGTGTTTTCTGCAATAAACTTTATATGAATCATTTCCACCAATTTTAATTTGATCTCCGTCTTTCACTACTTTTCCATTTTCATCAAGCCTTACAACCATAATTGCTTTTCTACCACAGTCGCAAACTGTTTTTAATTCAATCAAGTTATCTGCAAGAGCGAGGAGTTCTGCGCTGCCTTCAAATAGTTTGCCTTGAAAGTCAGTTCGAATCCCATAGCACATTGCTGGAATATTAAGCTCATCACTAACCTTGCATACTTGCCTAACTTGTTTTTTTGTAAGAAATTGAACTTCATCGATTAAAATACAACTTATATCTCCTTTAATTTTTTCTTGCGAAACAAAATTAAAGAAATTGAAATCTTTATCAACTGACTGAGCCCCTGCAGTCAATCCAATTCTTGAATGAATCTTTCCATCATTGATATCTGCATCAATCTTTGGAAGGAAAAGCAATGTTTCCATTCCTCTTTCGTGATAATTGTAGTTAGATTGAAGCAAAGCAGTAGATTTGCCTGCATTCATTGTAGAGTAGAAAAAGTGTACTTTAGCCAAAGATCAGTTTTGTATTGGTTCTGAGTAGAATTGACTAACCCATTTACGAAATTTGTTAATAGGCCCATCTCCATCACATAATATTGGATCAGCAACATAGCTTTTATTATCCCAAATAGGCAGGTCATCAAGCACTCCATGCGCAATACCATCTATAATAGCCATTCCGAGCTCATCCTCAGTATCTCTAGACACTCTCATTGACCATCGTAAAATCGAGTGTTTATTATTAACAGGACATGAAGCATTTATCATTATGAATTCACCTCCATTAGGTGGGAGATTGATCATTTTCAAACCCACTGTGCCAAGCCCCCATGACTCCCTAGTAAATGTAGTGGTGAACATTTTGTGATTTTTAACTTTATTTTTCTTAGAAACACTATCACTATTTGGGTCATACAATGTTTCTGCAATTGTTTTCTTGTAAATTCCATCAATAATCGCCTCTGTTTCCGGTAAGCTGGGTGATCCGTGTACTTTTGGAAAGTGGGCGGCGTCAACATCGTTTTCAGCAATTTCTTGTAGGACTGTATTGACGTTGTAATCATAGTGGTAGATTTTGCTCCATTTTTCATCATTCCCATTAAAGCCCTCTATAACAGGAACTTCCCAAGTAGGTCCTTCTTGATGAAGATGATGCCAAGCCCAAATAAATCCATTAACCTCGACAACTGGGTAATTAAAAATTTTTGATTCTTTTGCTTTCGGTG
>CAYUHD010000068.1:0-5323 GCA_964444385.1 uncultured Gammaproteobacteria bacterium | reverse complement strand
ATAGTATTTCTTATATTTTTACTTTTTTTATTACTAATTCATTTAAAGTCCTGTATGGGATTCTTGGTTTTAGAGAGAGCTTTGATTTCATTTCCCAAATTTATGCAGCTTTAATTTTTACATTATGCATTTTTGGGATTATAAGAATTAGCCAGCAAAAAATATTTAGACATCTTTATATATTTATCGTAACCACAATTGGCGTGTGGATCATGCTAATCCTTTTAGGAAATATAACCTATAGCCCAACAAGACATTCTTTAGCTCTCATTCCTATTATCATAATTTTATTTTCCTTTGGAGTGGAATTCTTGCTTTCAATTTTTACTGATAGTATAAAAATTTATTCAAGAGCAATTTTAATTTTTATTACAACTGTGCATGTTGGATACATCTCGTCTTTTTGGGAAATTTATCAAAGTAGAATTGATCCATTTCAAAATGAAGTAAATATTCTTGAATTAATTAATAAATATTCAGTCAATGGAATCGCCGCTTACGGATATACAAATAATCTTAACTTTTATCCAGAAATTAATAATTCTTTTAAAACTTTCTGGGTAAACACTCATCCTTTTACACATATTTTTTTGAAAGATGATGTTTCCGAAGAAAAACTTTCTAAAAACTCTTTTATGATTATTTGCGCAAACTCTGATCGTTGCGGAATTAAGGAAAATGAAATGCTTGCTCTCAATGAGATCAAATCCAAAAGAAATGATTTAGATAATGATAATGATCTTATTTTTGAATATAGCTCTGATTCAAATATAACAAATGGTTTTAGTAATTTTGCTGGATCTGGCAAGAGAAGGATATTTGTAAAAATATTTTCACATTGACAAATCTTGCATATACAATGAAAGCAAAAGTCAGGTCCTTAATCTGTTAAAATATTTCTTTTAAATTAATTAAGTGCTATGAAATCATCTATAAGCTTAGTAACGGGGGGCTTTGATCCACTTCACAAAGGCCATTTAGAATACATAAATGAAGCAAAAACTTATTCTAATTACCTGATAGTAGGCATCAATTCAGACCAATGGCTTATTAATAAGAAAGATTTATTTTTTCTTCCTTGGGAAGAAAGGGCTGCTGTGGTTCAAAATCTTCAATGTGTTGATGAGGTAATTTCATTTGATGATTCTGATGGGACTGCAATTGATGCAATTAATCAATGTTTAAAAATTGCTGATAAGGTTATTTTTGCAAACGGTGGAGATAGAGAGAAAATCAATATTCCTGAATATAAAGAATTTAAAAATAATGACAGAGTTGAATTTATTTATTCTACTGGTGGATCTAACAAGATGAATAGCAGCTCTTGGTTAATCGAAGATTTTTTAAAAAAATATTTATCAAATATTGGTCTAGAAAATGTTGTAACCATTAATGCTCCATGGGGAAGTCATACATCTTATATAGATGAGCAAAGCTACAAAGTTAAACAGCTATTTGTTGATCCGGGAGGGGTCTTAAGTCTTCAAAAACATAAACATAGATCAGAGCATTGGGTTATAGGATCTGGAGAAGCTACAGTTGAATTAGATGGAAAAGAATTTACTGTAAAATCAGGAGAGTATATAGAAATTCCACTTCAATCAATTCATAGACTGAAAAATGAAACTAAAAAACCACTGGTTGTTGTAGAAGTGCAGTGTGGAGATATTTTAGAAGAGTCAGATATTATCCGTTTAGAGGATAGCTATGGCAGAGAAACTTAATTCAGATTTTTCTATATCTGTATTCGGAGCTGGGTATGTTGGCATGTCACTGTCTGTCCTTTTAGCGCAGTATTATAATGTTCATGTAATTGATACAGATCCAGATAAAGTAGACTTAATTAATAATAATAAATCAACTATTAAGGATTCTGACGTTGAGGAGTATTTGTTAACAAAAAAACTCACAATACATGCAACTAAAGAGATTAAACCCGAAGAGTATGATAATTTTGATTGCTTTATCATTGCAACGCCAACTGATTACGACGAAACAACTAATTTCTTTAATACTTCTAGTGTAGAAAAGATCGTTGAAAGAATTTTAAAATTTAATAATAATGATTCCTTAATCATTATTAAATCGACTGTTCCGGTTGGTTTTACAAAATCACTAAACGAAAAATATAAAACAAATAGGATCTTATTTTCTCCTGAATTTCTTAGGGAGGGCTTAGCATTAAAAGATAATCTCTATCCTTCAAGAATAATTGTGGGCGGAGATCATCCAAAAAAAGAGTTATGTATTTCATTATTAAATCAATTATCTTTGAGTGATGAAGTCCAACTGCTAATTATGGATTCTGATTCTGCAGAAGCAGTAAAATTATTTTCAAATACATACTTAGCCATGAGAGTTGCTTTCTTTAATGAATTAGATAGTTTTTCAATGGAAAAGAATCTGGATGTCTCAAAAATTATAGCTGGTGTTTCAGCAGATCCTAGAATAGGAAATTTTTATAATAATCCATCTTTTGGCTATGGAGGATATTGTTTACCTAAAGATACTCAGCAACTTTTAGCTAATTATTCGGATATTCCCCAAAATTTGATCCAAGCTATAGTAGAGGCAAACAGAACAAGAAAAGATTATATTTCAGATCAAATTTTAAAAAAAGATCCAAAAATAATAGGAGTCTACAAATTAACCATGAAGCAAGGATCTGATAATTTTAGATCTTCTTCTATTCAAGGAGTTATGAATAGGTTAAATTCAACTGAGGCCGAGTTATTAATATATGAACCTAACATAGAGAAGAAATTTTTCAATGGAATAAAGGTTTGCAATGATCTGGAAGAATTTAAAAAAAGTTCAGATATAATCATCTCAAATAGATATTCAAAATCTCTGAATGATGTTTCCCATAAAGTTTTTACAAGAGATATATATAATAGTGATTAGATCTATTTAAACCATGAATCTTCATATCATGAAATTCAACAATTTTTTACTAAGTTATAATATAATTAGTCAGATAAAAAATATCATTTCCCATGCAAAGAATTAATTTAGCTACTAATTTAACTTCATCTCTTTTTTTAATATTAAGCTTTTTATTTTCAACAAATGTTATCTCTCAAACAGCAAATTTATCTGAAGATTTCTTAGAGGGTCTTCCTCCCTCTGTTAGGGATCAAATTGAAGTTCAAAACACTGTTGATGAAGAAAAAGATTTAGAGGATTTATTTAGATCTGATACCTCTATTGAAAAAAATAAAATTATCTTAGAAAAATTAAAAAAAGAAATACAAGCACTTGAACAAAAAATTTCAGGGTCAGATGAGTATGGAAACTCCAAAAAGCAAATAACTAGATATGGTGAAATATTTTTTCAATCATTGCAGTCATCTTTCATGCCAGTTAATGTTCCTAATCTTGATTCTAATTACATTGTAGATGTTGGAGATGGCTTCAAGCTGTTATTAACTGGCAAAATTAGTGATGAACTCGAATTAATGGTTGAGAGAGATGGTGCTTTGGTCATCCCTGAGTTCGGAAAAGTTTATGTTGCTGGAAAAAAACTGGGTGAAGCTGAAAAATTAGTTTCTAGCTATTTAGAAATTAAAACAGTAGGCGTATCTGCCTTTTTAACCCTTTCAAAAGTAAGAGACATTCAAGTTCTGATGTTGGGAGGGGTTGAAAGTCCAGGAATTTTTACAATTAGCGGTGGATCAAGTATTTTGAGCGCATTAAATGTAGCTGGAGGCATAGCTTCCAATGGGTCATTTAGAAAAATTGATTTAAAAAGGGGTGGACAAACTATTGATTCAATAGATTTATACGATATATTTGTTTTTGGGAATTATAACTCCCGAAATACACTAAGATCTGGTGATACCATATTTGTACATCCTTCTTCTTTTATTGTGCCCGTTACTGGCGGAGTTAATAATGAGGCTTTGTTTGAAATTTTGCCTGGTGAGTCATTAGAATCTGCTATTTCATTTGCAGGTGGTTTTTCAGAAGGGTTCTATGGGTTTGATAGGGTTTCGATTGAAAGTGTTGGTCTAGATCAAGAAAGTACAACCAGCATAAATCAAAATGAATTATCAAATTATTCATTACAGCCTAGAGATTCAGTTCAAGTGCCTTCATTTATGAGCGCCTTACAGCCCATGAAACAGGTAACAATTGAAGGAATGGTTCAAAGGCCTGGAAAATATTATATTGATGAAGGAGAGACTTTATCAAATTTAATTTTAAGAGCAGGTGGTTATAAAGAGAATGCATATGTTTTCGGTGGTGCTTTATTTAGAGAGAGCGCATTAGAGAAGGAAAAAACTTATGCAAGGTTGAACTATTCTGATACTGTAAATTATATTGTTTCTAGCATCGGTAAACCCAATACTAATGTAGATGGCTCTGCGCTTGATTTGCTTGCTGAAGAGCTTAGATCAAGTAATTTTAAAGGCCGAATTATCTCAGACTTTTCTATTTCTTCTGGCCAGTCAAAAGATGAAATTAAACTTATGAATGATGATCGCATTGTAGTTCCTGAATTACAAAAAGTTGTATATTTATTTGGTGATTTTAAAAATCCGTCAAATCTTAAATATAACCCAAGATATGGAGCATCAGATTATATTGATTTAGTTGGTGGATTAAAAAAATCTGCATACAAAGAACTTTTGGTTATAGATCCAGATGGGACTACCCATTTATACAAGGCTAATTCATTGATATTTGGAGATTCGTCTGATATATATCCTGGATCTATTATTTACGCACCTAGAGATATTGGAAAACTCTCTGGAGTAATGTATGCTTCAGCTGTCTCGCCTATCCTGAGTAGCCTCGCATTATCTCTTGCATCTCTTAACAGTATCAGCGACTGATTAGCAATAGCATGACTGCTTTGAGTCACATTATTAAGCTTAGCCTATGCTTAATAATGTTTTTACCTGCTAAATTATTTGCAGGCATAGATGATTACATTTATTTAAATGATCTTTATCCCAGCTACAGTAATAGTGGGACAGTTGGATTAATTAATATGCCTTCTGCAAGAATGATGCCTGCAGGGTCTATTGCTTTTTCATGGAGTGATTCAGATCCTTATCAGAGAGGCTCATTTGTTGGCACTCCATTTAATTGGTTCGAAGCATCATATCAATATACAGATATTAATAATGCCTTGTATAGTTTGACCCCTTCCTTCAGTGGAGATCAGACTTATAAAGATAAAAGTTTCGATGCAAAGTTTCTTTTAATGAAAGAAACAAATTATTTACCTGCTATTGCAGTTGGTGTAAGAGATATGGCGGGTACTGGTGTCTTTTCATCAGAATATATAGTAGCTAGCAAAAGATATAATAATATT
>CAYUHD010000067.1:0-5436 GCA_964444385.1 uncultured Gammaproteobacteria bacterium | reverse complement strand
ACTGGAGTAAAAGACAGAGTTTTCTTTGCAACAAATAAATCAACTTTAACAACAGCATCAAGAGACACTTTACGTAAACAAGCAGCTTGGATGAGAAAGAAAAAAAATCTTACTTTTACAATTGAAGGTCATGCTGACGAAAGAGGAACAAGAGAATATAACTTAGCTCTTGGACAAAGGCGCGCTGAATCAGTTGCAAATTATTTAATTGCTAATGGCGTTAAGAGAAATCGATTGATTACAAAAAGTTATGGAGAGGAAAGACCATTATCATTGGGTTCTAATGATACCGCTTGGTCAAAAAATAGAAGAGTTGAAATTAAATAGTTTTTCGTTTCAATGAAAATTCTTTTTACAGTTCTTTTTACAGTTCCTTTGTATGTAAATTCACAAGAAGTAGATGCTTCCGACATTTTATTCCTAAAAATACAAGAGCTTGAGGGGGAGCTTTCTAGCTTGAGAAGTGAGCTTGAATCACAAGCTTACTTAATTGAAAAATTATTAAATGAAGAGTCGGTTCAGGTTGACGATGACAGCTCTTCAGATACTGAGATTGCTTTAGAAGCAAATACATTTAGGTTTGAAGGAATAAACGATAGTAAAAGTATAGATGAAGTTTATAATCAAGCAATTAGCGAGCTAAATGATAAAGATTTTCAGGCTGCCAAACAATCCTTTAATTATTTAGCAAATAATTTTAATGATGATGAGAAGATTCCCTTGAGCCTATTTTGGCTAGGTGAAATTTCATTATTAGAATCTAACCTTGAAGAAAGTGAAAAGTTTTTTCAAGAATTGGTTGCAGACTTTCCTGATCATTGGCGCACCCCTTTGGCCCATAAAAAAATTGGTGACATTTTAATAATGTCTGGTGAGCCAGGGGCTGCAAAAATTAAATATAAATTTGTTGTTCAAGCATTTCCAGATAATACTGCCTCTTCTTTAGCCTTGCAGTTATTAGAAAATATGGAATAATCACATCTTTTTATGGAATCCTATTTCGGGTCGCTAGCTCAGCTGGTAGAGCAGTTCGCTTTTAACGAATTGGTCACAGGTTCGAATCCTGTGCGACCCACCATTTTTTTCATTAATGAATGTTTAGGTTAATTTATTTTATGAATAACTCTTTTAAAAAACTTTCATTATCTTTTACCAAAGAATCTGGGCTTGCTGGCTTTTTCTTTTTTTTAGTTTTGTGTTCGTGGTACATTTTACGGCCAGTTAGAAATGAAATGGCTGTTCAAAATGTAGACATTCTTCCATATTTATTAGGGGTCGGAGCTTTTGTAATGCTGCTGTTGAATCCAGTTTATTCATGGCTTGCTTCGCGAAGAAATTTAAAAGGAGTTTTAGTTACTTGCTATGTATTTTTTATTTTTAATTTATTGGTATTTATTGTTCTTTGGGAATTTTTTAATCTTTCTTCAGCAATCTGGTTAAGTCGAATTTTTTATATTTGGTGTAATGTTTACTCTTTTTTCGTAGTCTCCATTTTTTGGGTAGTTATTATTAATTTATTCCGAGGAGATAGAGCAGCGAATGTTTTTGGGGTAATTGCTGCGGGTGGTTCATTGGGCGCTTTTCTTGGTTCAGAAATTTCTAAACAATTAGCTCCCACTTTCAATGAATCAGGTATTATTTTATTTACATTAATTTCTATCCTTTTCTTAGTATCAGCATTAATCACTGGTCTTATTTTACTTAATAGGTTTTTATCTGTAGAAGACATAGACAAAGCTGCAGGCGGAACAAGTTTTGATGCACTCAAAAATATGATTTCTTCCTCACAAATCAGATCAATAGGATTGTATATGTACTTTTGGACGGCAATGATGACCATTCATTGGATTACATCAATTGATATAGTAAATGCTTGGTCATCAGATGGCGGGAATAGAATTATTTTCTTCAGCAACATTGAACAAACTGTAACAATACTTACTTTATTCACACAATTCTTCTTAACATCTGCAATTATAAGATTTGCTGGACCAAAAACAATTCTGATGCTTTACGGATTTTTATTTATGGGAGCATTTATTGGCTATTATCTTAGCCCCTCTATTAGCTATGTTTTTGTTATAACAATTATTTTAAGATTGTTTGAGTATGGCATTAATAAACCAACTAGAGAGGTTGTATTTAGTTACCTAAAAAGAACGGATCGATATAAATCAACTGTTATGGTCGACACATTCATGGTCCGAATGGGAGATTTTTCAGGTAGCGGATTCATCCTATTATCTAAATCACTTGGAGTGGTATTCTCACAAGTGCCATTATTGGCAATTCCATTTGCTGGTTACTTAGCAATACTCGGCTTTAAAATTCCACCCAAAGAAAAAATTAGCTTTTAGAAACCTCTTCTTTTTCCTAATCTTTCTTGAGCAAATTTTATTTTAGTCATAATAGTTTCTGAAGTTTGAAAGGAATTACCTGATAGACTTAATGCAAATTGAAATTGGTTAAGGGCATTATCAAAGTCACCAATAAGGGTATAGTACTCACCGCGACTGAGATGGTATCCTACAATATTTTTTCCAGCTCTTTGCACTTCAGATAACAGCATCCATAAACTTGGATCACGATTTTTGCTAATTAAAAGATCTCTTAAAATTTCTTCAGCTTTAATCGTTTCTTTTTTAGCGCTTAAGATCTTTGATTTAATGATTGAAGCTGGATAGTTGCCTGGAGCAATATTAAGAACTTCCTCAATATTTTTCTGAGCCTCATTAAAATGTTGGCCAGATAATAAAATTTCTGATTTTGTAATATTAAGAATTAAATTCTTAGGAAATTTTTTTAATATCTCATTCATTAACTTTAAAGCTTGATTAGTTTCCCCATTAAATTTAAGCGCAGTTAGATAAGCATACTTATTTTCATTAGTCGGAGTATCTAGATAAAGTTTTTCAAAGTATCTAGCTGTTGCCTGTGGAGATGATGGGCTGTATCTTGCTTTTAATCTACCTTTAATAAATTCAAAATTAATTGTATTTTTTTTACCTCCTGTAAATTCTATTTGATCAGCTGCATTAAAAGCATCGCTAACTCTTGAAGAGGTAACAGGATGGGTTAAAAGAAATTCTGGTGGATTATCTCCAGCTAACTTCCTTACTTTTGCCATATTTTCAAACATTTGGCCCATACCAGCTGGATCATACCCAGCCGCAATAAGATTATTGAAGCCATATCTATCTGCCTCTCTCTCAAAAATTCGACTATACCTTAGTTGTTGTTGGGCTAATGCAGCAGGACCAGCAATAAAAGCCGTTGGGTTATTTGAAACAATTGCTAATGCAATAGCTGAGACCATCACCAAAGATGATGCAAGGTTGGTATCCCTCCCTCTTAAAACATTTCTAGCAAAATGACGTTGACTTAAATGAGCTAGCTCATGACTCAGAACAGATGCAAGTTGCGCTTCATTACCTGCATTTAAAAATAAACCACCATTTACTCCAATAACGCCACCAGGAGCAGCAAATGCGTTTAGTGATTTTTCATCAATTAGTATGATAGTAAATTCTCTATCTTTAACTTGAGATGTCTCCGAGAGTCTATATATGAGAAGTTCCATATATTCTTGAATAATTGGGTCATTTATTAAAGGGGCTTGAGCATATACTTGTTCTAAAAAACTTTGACCTAAAATTTTTTCTTGCTCCAAAGAGATTACTCCCGAGACCCGATCACCCAAATCTGGCAAATTAAGATCTTTTTCTTGCGAATAGATGAGTTGAGAGATTAACAATAAAAGAAAAAGAGGGTGCTGAATTAACATATGTCTATTTTTTCAGTCGTTATGAAACTTACACTATTGATTAATTTCAATTAACATATCATTTCTAGGACAAAATTAAATATAAAAAGTGCTTGAAGAGATAAATAATTTATTTAGAAAAATTTTCTCAAATGAGGAAACCCTTGTTTTTGCATTGCTCTTAATAGGTGCTTTCTTAGTTTTATTTTTTTTGGGTAATATCTTAACCCCATTTCTCATTAGTATAATTTTTGCATATTTGCTTGTAGGCATGCAGACACGTCTTGAGTATTATGGTCTAAATAGCGTCATTGCTTTTACAGCGACATTCAGTTTTTTCTTATTGCTTGGAATTGCATTGATGGTTTGGTTAGGGCCTCTAGTTTATCAGCAGCTTCAATCATTAATTTTAGAAATTCCTAAATGGGTTAATTCATTTATGGTATTTGTTCAAAACGTGCCTGAAAAATATCCTGATTTGGTTTCATCGGATCAAATCACAGCATTTTTACAAAGTTTGTCAGGTCAAATCACAGCTATTTCACAAGATTTTTTAAAAGCTTCAATTGCTGGCATTCAAAATACAGTAACAATAGCTATAAACTTAATTTTACTTCCCATTCTTGTCTTTTTCTTTTTGTTTGATAGGAAGTCAATTATTTCTGGTTTTTTAAGTATTTTGCCTAAAGAGAGAGCAATGCTTCAAAAGGTTTGGGTTGAAATGGATGGTCAGTTAAGTAATTACGCAAGAGGCAAGGCATTAGAAATTGTAATAGTAGGTTCAGCAGCAGCAGTTGTCTTTATGTATTTTGGCTTGCAATATATAGCTCTTTTATCAGTTCTTGTAGGTTTTTCAGTTTTAATACCTTTTTTAGGTGCTTTCATAGTAACTTTTCCAGTAGCTGCAGTAGGACTACTTCAATTTGGTCTTACATTTGATTTTTGGCTCTTGATGAGCGCATATCTGATTTTGCAAATCCTTGATGGGAATTTGTTAGTACCTATACTTTTCTCTGATGCCGTCAAGCTTCATCCTGTTGTTATAATGCTAGCAGTTTTTGTATTTGGCGGGATGTTTGGTTTTTGGGGCGTATTTTTTGCTATACCAATAGCAACTTTGATTAAAGCTATATGGAATTCGTGGCCAGAAAATCTATCTAATTAAAGAATTTATCCAATTAGGTTCTTTGCAGTATATAGAACTTCTTGGACGTGTTCTTTAACTTTTACCCCTCTCCATTCTTTGATTATTTTTCCTTGAGCATTGATCAAAAAGGTACTCCTATCTATTCCCATATATTCCTTGCCATACATTGACTTAAGCTTCATTACATCAAATGCCTTGCAGATTTTTTCATCTGGATCAGATAATAGATCAAATGGAAAATTTTGTTTAGATTTGAAGTTTTCATGAGATTTTATTGATTCTCTAGAGACGCCCAAAATTTCAGTATTCAATCTTTTAAATTTTTTGTAATTATCTCTAAATTGCTGTCCTTCAGTTATACACCCAGGTGTTGAGTCTTTGGGATAAAAATAAATTACAACATTTTTATTTTTATATGTTTTATTAGACACAATTTTTTTACTAGTTGCATCAGCTTTAAATTTTGGACAGTTCTTTCCTTCTAAATTTTTAGCCATCATTTCCTTAAAAAAAAGTGTATAGTTTC
>CAYUHD010000066.1:0-5902 GCA_964444385.1 uncultured Gammaproteobacteria bacterium | reverse complement strand
ATCTATATCTCCTGCCAAAGCAAGAACTGCATTATTTGGGCCATAGTAAGTCTTAAACCATTCTTTAACGTCTTCAAGTGAGGCTGCATCTAAATCTTCAATTGACCCAATCACAGACCATGAGTAGGGATGACCTTCAGGAAATGCAGATTCACTAATCCTTGTAAAAGCTTTTCCATACGGCTGATTTTCACCTTGACGTTTTTCATTTTGAACAACCCCCCTTTGTTCGTCTAACTTCTCTTGATCAACTACACCCAATAAATGACCCATGCGATCTGACTCCATCCATAAAGCTAAATCTAGAGCATTTGTTGGAACATTTTGAAAGTAGTTTGTTCTATCGGAATTAGTGGTGCCATTTTGGTCCGTTGAGCCAATCTTTTCAAATGGCTCAAAATATTCACTGTTATAATTTTCAGTTCCATTGAACATGAGATGTTCAAATAGATGGGCAAATCCTGTCTTACCAAATTTCTCATTTTTTGATCCTACGTGATACCACACATTAACGGCGACCATAGGAACTTTATGGTCTTCATGGACAATTACAGTAAGACCATTATCTAGTTTAAATGATTCGTACTTTATTTCAGGTAGATCTTCTAACAAGGAAGCTTGCATAGAAAGGATGAATATAAAATTTATTGTAAATGTCTGAATGAATGTTTTCATTAATATGTACCCCATTGATTTGAAAATATATTTTATACTTTAGTTATCTGAATATACATATGACCATGAAAATTAATAAAACTCATTTTTTGATAACAATTTTAGTTTCTTTGCTTCTTCTTACGAATTGCTCAGATTCGTTGAGTGATACCACTGATGGCAGGTTAAGATATTGGATTTCAACACTTTCCTCTGATGAATTTGAAGGACGAGCACCAGGTACTGAGGGCGGACAATTAACTAAGAATTTTATCTCACAAACTTTTCAAGACTTTAATTTAGACCCCATTGATGGAAATTATTTTTTAGAGGTACCTACATCGGAACTTACATTAAAAAATTCTTCATATTTAACATTATCTTTTAGAGGCAATGACCGAAAGATGATTACTGGAAAGGAAGTTGTATTCTGGACAAAACAGACTAGGGAATATAGAAAAATTAGAGATAGTGAGGTTGTTTTTGTTGGTTACGGAATCGTCGCTCCTGAATATAACTGGAATGATTATGAAGGGGTTGATGTAAAGGGTAAAACAGTAGTTATCTTAGTTAATGATCCAGGATTTGCCACAGGAAAATTAAGACTTTTTAATGGTAGATCAATGACTTATTACGGTAGATGGACTTATAAATTTGAAGAAGCGGCACGGCAGGGAGCGGCGGCTGCAATTATAGTCCATGAAGAAGAGCCAGCTGCTTATCCATGGAGTGTTGTTGAAAATAGTTGGCAGGGCCCACAATTAGATCTTCAGCGAGAAGATTTAGGTGCTGATAGAGTTATATTAGAAGCTTGGATAAGGGATGATACTCTAAATGATGTCCTTAATTTTACTGGTTTTAATTACGAGTCACTCAAGGAAATTGCTCTTGAGAAAACTTTTTCTGCTTTCTCACTACGAGGGTTAACTCTAAGTTCAGAAATACATAACAAAGTTAGATATCTTCAATCGCACAATATTGCAGCTGTTAAAAAAGGTAGTGTTAGACCTGATGAATATATTTTATTTATGGCTCATTGGGATCATTTAGGTGTCATGGATTCAATAAAACCAGGCGAAGATAATATAGTGAATGGTGCTGTCGATAATGCTACTGGTGTTGCTGCAGTATTAGAATTTGCAAAAAGATTTTCTGAAATTAATACACACAGATCAATTATGTTTTTAGCAGTTACATTAGAAGAGTCTGGTTTACTGGGCTCTGAGTATTTCGCCAAATACCCACCAATTGATTTAACAAACATTGTTGCAGGGTTTAATTATGATGCCATTCTACCAACAGGATTAACCAATGACATGGT
Source organism: uncultured Gammaproteobacteria bacterium (assembly GCA_964444385.1). Classification (GTDB taxonomy): domain Bacteria; phylum Pseudomonadota; class Gammaproteobacteria; order Magnimaribacterales; family D2472; genus D2472. Next base: position 3,927 of record CAYUHD010000066.1, on the reverse strand, counting down.
TGTAGTAGGTTATGGAGCATCTGAGCTTGAAGATCTTTTAGAAGATGAGTTAGAAAAATCTGGAAGATATGTTAATCCTGATCCAAACCCCGAAAAGGGATATTTTTATCGATCTGACCATATTAGTTTAGCAAAAAGAGGAGTCCCTATGCTTTATGCTGATGGCGGGTTTGATTTGGTTAAAGGAGGTAAAGAGGCCGGCTTTTTAATCGAAGAACAATACCGACTCGATGCTTATCATGGTGTTGCAGATGAATATGATGAGTCATGGGATTTAGAGGGACTTAATCAATCTATTGATGTTATTTTTAATATTAGCAATGAATTAGCAAATAGCCCACAATGGCCTAATTGGTATGAAGGCAATGAATTTAAGTCCATTAGAGATTTATCACGGGCTGGCAGGTAAGGATTTTTTATGCATAAAGATATTATTGTAGTTGGTGCAGGTATTTCTGGCATTGCAGCTGGTTACAATCTTCAAAAAAGCTGTCCAAATAAATCTTTTGCAATTCTAGAGGGCAGAGACTCGCTGGGAGGTACATGGGATTTATTTAAATATCCTGGTATTCGTTCAGATTCTGATATGCATACACTTGGGTTTCGTTTTAAGCCCTGGATTCATAAAAAATCAATCGCGGATGGGCCGTCCATACTTAAATATCTTAATGAAACAGTTGACGAATACGATTTAAGAAAAAAAATAATTTTCAATCAAAAAGTTGTAGCCTCTAATTGGATCTCTAAAAAATCAATTTGGGAATTAAAAGTTATTAGCGATAGAGATGAGATATCTATGACCTGTAACTTTCTATTTTTATGCGGTGGTTATTACAGTTATGACAAACCCTACATGCCAAAATTTCCAAATCAAGAAGAATTTACTGGAAGAATGATACACCCTCAGTTTTGGGATGAATCGATGGATTACTCTAATAAAAAAGTGATTGTAATTGGAAGTGGTGCAACAGCTGTCACCATAGTTCCTGCTATTGCTGAACAAGCTGAGCATGTAACCATGTTACAGAGATCACCTAGTTATGTTGTTTCGGCTCCTGGTGAGGATTCATGGAATAAAGCTTTAAATAAAATTTTTCCTATTCGTTTAACTTATTTTTTGATCAGATGGAAAAATATCCTTCGGACAAGCTTAGGTTTTTACTTATCAAGAAAATATCCTCAAAAGATAAAGGAGAAGTTAATTGATCTCGTTCGAGAGGAACTTGGTCAAGATTTTAATGTTGAGAAACATTTTACGCCAAAATATAACCCATGGGATCAACGGATGTGTCTTGTTCCAGACAGCGATCTATTTAATGCGATAAAGGATGATAGGGTATCTGTAGTTACAGATGTGATTGAGCGCTTTACTAAGGATGGCATCTTAGTTAAGTCAGGAGAGTTAATTAAAGCAGACATTATTGTTTCTGCAACAGGCATAGAAATTAATGCTCTTAATGATATTGATGTTTCTATTGATGCAAAAAAAGTAGAGCCCAATAATAAACTTTCATACAAAGGGATGATGTTAAGCGGTGTTCCGAATCTTGCTTTCTCATTTGGTTACGTCAATGCTTCATGGACATTGAGAGCTGATTTAACATGTGAATATGTATGCAGACTAGTAAATCAAATGGATAAACAAAAAGTTACTGCTTGTATTCCTGAAGAAGATCCAAACGCATTGGTGGATGATGAGTATATTGATTTCACTTCTGGTTATGTTCAAAGAGCGTTAAATAGATTGCCAAAACAAGGTAAGAAATCTCCTTGGCGAAATTATCAAAATTATTTAAAAGATATTTTTTTAGTTAGATTATTATCAATCAAAGATTCTACTTTACGTTTTTACAATTCAAATGAATAAAGAGGCATTACCTTATCTAAATAGCCTTTATTATCTTTTAACGAATATTTCAAATTTAGAAGTTACCAGTGAAGATGCATCTATGCGTATTGATTTATCTAAGCGTTTGGTTGATCTTATGCTTGTTCAAAATAAAGTTTCAGCTTCTTTAGTAGATGAATGTCTTAAGAAACTTCCTGATATATCTTTAAAACTAGAAAAGGTATTACCAAAATCTAAGAAAAATAAATTACTTCTATTAGACTTAAAAAAGATTTGCGGTGATAGTGGTATAGATATTTACAAAAAATTTCTTGAGATTTCAGGAAATATTCAACGAGAACTTATTCAAGTCAATTCCATAAAGGCTAAAGAATTATCTAAAACACTTTTTAGGATTGAGACTGACTATTGCCAACAACTTTTTCAGGCAATTTCTGATCAAAATAATATTACCAATCTCAATAATGTAACAAGTTCAGCTCGAAATATACGAACTTTTAACAAACAAGATATGGTTAACTTTATTCAGGATCAATTTCCAATAGAAACTGAAGTTATGATTGAAAATACTACTTTTGTTACAGGTGGATACTCTAAATACACAGCTGATATTACTTTAAGTAAAACTAAATCTCTGCCTAAAAATATAATCTTACGTGGTGATGCAGGTGGAGGATTTGGAGGCATGTCAGTTGTTGATGAGCACGATTTAATAACAACCGTTTTTCAAAATGGAGTATGCTCACCCAAACCTTTAGCCTTAGATAAAAATGATACGGTATTCGGCTCACCTTTTATGTTAATGGAAAAAATGCCGGGTACATGTATTGGACATATGTTTAATATTCCCCCAATTAAATCAGATTCTTTAGTAAAAGATATTGCAAAAAAACTTTCTTCCATTCATCTCATTCCTTTAAAAAAGTTTAATAAAGTTATTGGTGGAACAAGCTGCCTTTCAAGTGATAAAGCATTAAGTTGGCTGTCTACATCAGAGAATTCATGGGTAGAATTGGATCTTCCATCACAAGTATTCTCTACAGCTTTTGAATGGCTAAGAAATAATGCAAAAGTTTATGATAATGGGCCACGGTCATTAGTACATGGTGACTATGGTATTAATAATTTATTAATTGAAGATAATTCTGTAACAGGAATCCTTGATTGGGAACATGCTCATATAGGTAATCCGTCATATGATCTAGGTTATTTCCATCCAATGGCAGATGCATTAGCATCATGGTCCATTTTCATTGATGCTTATGCTAATACAGGGGCACCTATGCCAGATGAGGATCAAATTAACTACAGTATTTTACTTGGAGCAACGCGAGTGGGTGTAATGGTTTGCCAAGTGAGGAGCGCATTCCTTAATAATCAGGAAACTGGAATTGCTGCGTCAATAGGAGTTGCAGGTGATTATTATGATATCGCTGTAATACGAATTTCAAATGCACTGGAAAAGGTGCTTTGAATAAAAATAATATAGGTGATCGAAGCAGACTAGGGGCTTATTTGTTACCTGGTAGGATTAAAGATCCTAGCGAAGGAATTGCACAAGCAATAAAAGGAGAAGAATTAGGTCTCGGTACACTCTGGCTAAGTGAAAGATGGGGAAATAAAGATGTTGGAGCAATATGTGGTGCTTTGAGTCAAGTTTCGCCTTCAACTTATATTGCAGCAGGAACAACTCATTTTCTTACGAGACACCCAGTGGTATTGGCATCAATGGCAATGACATTACAGTCATTGAGTAGTGGAAAGTTTATACTCGGTATCGGTCGAGGTGTTCCCGAAATGTTTCAACCAATAGGCTTACCAAATATTTCTTTTAAACATTTGATTGATAGCCTAGATATTCATAAAAAACTTTGTAAGGGAGAAGTAGTTAACTATAAAGGTATATTGGGCAAATATTCTGATATGCAGTTAAAAGATCTTCCAGATATAAAACAACCCCCAGTTATTCTTGGAGCAATTGGACCAAAAGCATTGAAAATTGCAGGTACATATTTTGATGGAGTAATCCTACATCCATTCTTGACTCCTGATGGGGTACGTCGTTGCAGTAAAATTGT
>CAYUHD010000065.1:0-6093 GCA_964444385.1 uncultured Gammaproteobacteria bacterium | reverse complement strand
GCATCCTTAAACATTGCTTCAATCTCTAGATCATCAGTAACATTACAAAGACAACCGTTAACTTCACCCATATTGAGACTGCGTAAGTTATCTATTGCTTGATCTAACCTTCCTTGATGAATATCAGAAATATAAATGTTTGCCCCTTCTTCAAGAAATCTTTTGGCAGTTGAAAAACCAATTCCTGAACCAGCTGCAGCAGTTACTAAGATATTCTTATCTTTAAAAAGATTTCTTCCTTCTGGATATTTTGGATTCATAAGATTGTTCATAAGCAATTCTCCAAGATTGTCACATTTGCCTGGCCTCCACCCTCACACATTGTTTGTAAACCATATCGAATATTATCTCTTTTCATATTATGAACCATAGTGGTCATTAATCTTGCACCAGTAGCTCCAAGGGGGTGCCCAAGAGCAATTGCCCCTCCATTAACGTTGATTTGATTCATTGGATATTCCATTTCTTTTTGCCAAGCCATCGCCACTGATGCAAAAGCTTCATTTATCTCAACAAGGCCAATATCATTTAATTTAATACCTGATTTTTTAACGGCATACTCTGTAGCAGGCATGGGAGCTGTAAGCATCCAAATTGGATCATCAGCTCTCACACTTATATGAGCTATGCGAGCTAAAGGAGTAAGATTATGTTCTTTCAGCATTTTTTCTGAAACTATTAAAATTGCAGAGGATGCATCAGCATTCTGTGAAGAAATTGCAGCTGTTATATCATGCCCATCAATCAAAGGATTTAAAGAAGCCATTTTTTCTAATGATGTTTCTGCTCTTGGAGTCTCATCTCTCTTGAAATCTCCAACAGAAACAATTTCATCTTCAAACAAACCATTCTCAATCGCATGTATAGCTTTTTGATGGCTTTGAAATGCAAAATTCTCCATTGCTAATCTAGAAATCTTCCATTTTTCTGCAATCATTTGAGCAGAATTAAATTGACTAACTTCTTTTTTACCATAACGATTAAGCCAACCAATTGATCCAGAAAATGGATCTTCAAAGCCTAATGCTTGGCCAGCTAACATTGCATATGAAATAGGTATCATATTCATATTTTGAACACCTCCAGCTATCACAACATCAGATGTTCCCGACATGATAGCTTGAGCAGCAAAATGAACAGCTTGTTGAGAAGAACCACATTGGCGATCAACAGTCGTTCCTGGAACATGTTCTGGTAAACCTGCAGCTAACCAGCAAGTTCTAGCTATATCACCTGCTTGGGGGCCAACAGTATCTACGCAACCAAAAATTACATCTTCTACCAAACCTGGATCAAGATCTATTCGATCAAAAGTAGCCAAAAGAACAACAGCCCCTAAATCAGCTGGATGCATATTAGACAAACTGCCTCTTTTCTTGCCGATAGGAGTCCTTACTGCGCTAACTATAAATGCATCTTGCATATTTAATTCCTCTAAAAAGTATACATAACACCAAGCTCTTCATTTGATGAAGAAAGTGTTTTAAAAATTATATCTTGTTGTCTATCTTCATTGCCCCAACAGGCCATCATAGACCAAGCTTTCCGCATATATATATGAAGATCCATCTCCCATGTATAACCCATTGCTCCATGAGCCTGAATACTGTTTTTGCAAGCTAATTCAGCTGCTTGAGAACACATATATTTTGCATGAGCACAATGTAAAGCTGATTTAGGGTTATTTTCAGATAAAGAATAAGCTGCCCGATAAACAGCAGGCTTAGCAAATTCAATTGCTACAGCTATATCAGCTAGCATATGTTTAACAGCTTGAAATGAACCAATAGGCTTACCGAATTGGGTTCTATCAACAACATAAGCGGAACTTAAATCTATCATCTTTTGCGCCAACCCAATTAAAAGAGCTGCAGTCATCAAAGCTCCTCTTGAGGTAATAGCTACATTCAAAACATCAAAATTTTCTGATGAAGACATTGATTTATTTATTGAATTTATTTGGTAGAGCTCTCTAGAAGGGTCGTTGGATGAAATCATCTCAAAATCTAAATTATCTTTTAAAATAAACTTACACTCATGCTCATTAAACAATAGAAGTCCAAGCGAATCATTTAAGAATAATGGATTAGGAGCTAGTGGATGGGCAACCGAAATATATTGAGCTCCAGCCTTATAATTAATTTCAATTTCTTTTCTTATTTTATTAGGAAGGAAAGGTAACAAATCATTCACTAAAAAGGTTTGTTCAGCAACTGGCTCTGGAAGGCCTGCATAACCCATCTCTTCTACCATCAAAGCAAGTGTCACTTGATCCATTCCCAAACCTCCATCCTCTTCAGGAAGGTTAGAATTTAATACACCCAGCTTCAACAAACTATGCCATCGATCTGAATTGAAAGATTTTTTTGCCTGCCATCCATCTCTTATAGATTTAGGTGAGCACTCATCAATTAAAAAGGAATTAATAGCCTCCTTAAATTGAAGTTGCTCATCTGTAAAAATAAAGTTCATAGTTTATCTAGGAAGCCCCAATAATCTTTCAGCAATAATATTTTTTTGAATTTCATTCGTCCCAGCATAAATTGGGCCTGCATAAGAAAACATAAAACCCTTGATCCACTTTGCCGCATCATCTTGCGATTCATTTGATAACTCTGCGCTTGCTCCAAGAATTTTTAAGGCAGTTTGATGCATCATATGATCAAGCTCAGACCAGAAAATCTTACCTAAGCTTGATTCAGAACCAATCGAATATCCAGCAAGCATTTTTGATGCAGTATGATAAATACTTAAAGCGTAAGATTCTGATTGAGCCCATGCCTCAACAATCTTAGTTTGGATCATTGGAGAACAATGATCTTGTTTCTCAAGATAAAGCTCTAATAACTTTGCTGCTGTCTGCTGAAATCGAGCAGGACTTCTTAACATTAGCCCTCTCTCAAATCCAGCGGTTGCCATTGCAATTTTCCATCCTTCTCCATCTTCACCTAGAAGATTGTCAACTAGGACTTCAACATCATCAAAATATATTTCTGCGAAGCCTGGCTCGCCATCTAATTGTGGTATTGGCCTTACCGTGATACCTGGAAGATCTAATGGAACCAATATAAATGACAAACCTCTATGTCTTTCAGATTTTAAATCAGTTCTAAATAAACCAAAGGTCCAGTCAGCATATGTTGCTCTTGAGGACCAAGTCTTTTGACCATTAATTTTATAATGATCACCTTCTAAAACTGCCGTAGTTCTAATAGCAGCCATATCGCTTCCGGCACCTGGTTCTGACCAACCTTGAGCCCAGATATGATCTCCTTTAGCCATTGCATTTAGAAACTTAGACTTCTGTTCATGGGTTCCAAATTCCATAAGAGTTGGACCAAGCAAAAAAACTCCATTTTGATTTACTCTTGTGGGTGCTTCAGCCCGATAATATTCCTCTTCAAAAATTAACCATTGAATTAAATCTAAGCCTCTTCCACCGTACTCTTGAGGCCAGGTAACCATCGACCAATTTCCTTTATTTAATGTTCTTTCCCATTCTCTATGCTGCTCAAAACCTTCTTGGGTATCTAAAGATAAAAGTGGTTTTCGTGGAACATTTTCCTCTAGCCATGATCGAACTTCTTGTCTGAAAGAATTTTCCTCTTTAGTAAAATTAATTTTCATCTTTAAAATCAGCGTCTCTTTTTTCTACAAAAGCATCTCGAGCTTCTTGAGAGTCTTTTGATTTGTATAACTCTAAAGTAAAAGATTGCTCAGACTTGTAATGTTCATCAACATCACCATTCTCAATTTCATTCAATGCCTTTTTAGCAAGCTTCATGGCTATAGGGCTCTTAGATGAAATATCATCAGCAATCACTAACGCAGCTTCTCGCACAGAATCTAAATCTGGGTGAAGTGATTCAATGGATCCATATTCAAATGCTCTTTGAGCAGAAATAGACTTTCCTGTAAACATCATTTTTCGAACTGCCTGTAGAGGAAATAATCGGCTTAAGTGTGCCCCGCCTCCCAGTGCGCCTCTATCAATTTCGGGTAAACCAAAGTAAGAGTCCTCAGTTGTTAGAACAATGTCAGAAGCACCTGCAAGTAAAATACCTCCGCCAAGAATAAATCCATGGCAAGCTGATATCACAGGAACATTCGAAACATGAATTGCCCTTGCTGTTTTCCAACAACCATCATTTACATCTGTAATTTTTGTTGGATCTTCTTGAAGCTCTTTAACATCTGCTCCAGCACAAAAACCTTTACCTTTAGCAGAAATTACAATTACTCTTACATCATTATTATGAGAAAGGTTATCAATGTTTGTTGCAAGGTCCAACCATTCAGTTGAAGTTAATGCGTTTACAGGAGGACAATCCAAAATAATTTCGGCAATACCCTTGTTTATAAAAGTCTCAACACTCATGATTTATCCTCGATCTTTTTAAAATTTTCTGCTGCAACATTAAATTCTCTCATAATTTGATCAATAAGCTCCTTACATGAAGGAAGATTAGTGATAATCCCGGCTACCTGCCCAGATGGCATTGCGCCTTCATCCGGAGAACCTTCTACCATTGCCTTTTGAATAATCGCTGGGCTGTTCGCAGACATAATGGATTGCGAAATAGTTAAATCATCACCTTTTAACATTGCGAAGAAAGACTTAAAAAGATCACAAAACGATGCTTTGGTAATTTGTTTATATTTCCAAGCAGAAGTTACCGACATAGCAAACAAGGAAATAGGGTTTGATCGATCTATTTTTTTAATGTAATTATTAAAAATTAAACGATGAGATAAACCATCAAATTTTTTGGTTATTTTTATTTCCTCTACTTCAGCTGAAATATATGCTTCTTTTGTTTTGCTAGGGACTGGGCTTTCTTGAGTCATCATAAAGCGAGTTCCCATTGCAATTCCACAAGCCCCCCAGGCAAGTGATGCAGCTAGACCAGACCCGTCTCTGAATCCCCCTGCAGCAACTACAGGAATTTTCACGTTCTCAAGAACAGAACTCAATAATAAGGTTGTTGGTGTTGAGCCAGTATGCCCGCCACCTTCTGAACCTTGAATTACCAAAGCATCAGCACCGAGCTGCTCAGCTTTTATAGCGTGTTTAAGGGCTCCAACAGTTGGTATACAGATAATTCCCTGTTGCTTGAACGCTTTAATATAATCAGGTGTAGGAGATCTCGAATAACTCACAGCTTTAATTTTTCTATCTAAGATTGCTTGCACAATTTCATCAGCTCCTGGTTGGAACATATGAAAATTGACCCCGAATGGTTTATCAGTAAGGCTTAATGTTTTATCTATCATTTGAATAGCTCCTCTTGGCCCAGCTGTTGCTAAAGCTAAGAAACCAAAAGCTCCTGCATTAGATGATGCGGCTACTAACTCGGGCATTGCAACCCAACCCATTCCAGTTTGAATGATTGGGTAATCACACCCTAAAATGTCTGTTAATTTATTAATAATTTGTCTCTTTTATTTTTTGCTCTTCTTTGATCCAGACTTTTTAGCTAGGGATTTTTTTGGAGAAGTTTTTTTAGGTTTAGTGCGTTGAGATTTAGCCATTTTTTTTGCATCAAACCCAGAAAGAACATTGCCAGTGGTAAGGTCATTATGAGCATGTGAAAAATGATGCCATGCAAATGCAGCCTCCATACCATTTCGCTTTCCTTGCAGATCTTCAACATGATTGATAGCTTGTTTAGTTAAAGTTAATCCTAATCTTGGCATTGAAGAGATTTTTGTTGCCATCTCCATCACTGTAGACTCTAGATCATCTAAAGGTACAACCTTATTTACCATCCCCATCTCATAGGCTCTAGATGAAGACATTCTCTCTCCTAAAAATAAAAATTCTTTTGCAATTCTTGGATTTAGTTCATAAGGGTGGGCAAAATACTCAACCCCTGGAATACCCATGCGAACCACAGGATCAGCAAAAAAAGCATCCTCAGAAGCAATAATGAGATCACAGACCCAAGCTAACATACACCCTCCGGCAACACATGCACCATGCACCATGGCAATTGTCGGTTTAGGCATATCTCTCCATCGTCTACACATGTTCAAGTAGACTTCTTGCTCTCTGACATACCAAAACTCTCCGCCAGGCTTGTTTGTATGGTC
>CAYUHD010000064.1:0-6165 GCA_964444385.1 uncultured Gammaproteobacteria bacterium | reverse complement strand
GAACTCTTTTTCCTTTTATTCTCATATACTCTTAGTTAGAAAATTATATAAAAACCATTATGATGAAATAAACCTCATTGAAAAAAGGGTGGGAAATTTGTTTACAGACTTTTCAAGACAAAAAGCTATTGGCAAAGCTCAAAGCAACAACTTTGACTCCATTATTTTAGATGACGGTTTGCAAGATTTCTCAATTGAAAAAAATTTGAAAATTTTATGCTTTAATGAAAAACAATTGATTGGAAATGGACACACTATACCTTCAGGTCCTTTGAGAGAAAATTTAAATTCTATAAAAAAATCACAAATTGTTGTGATAAATGGTAAAATAAATAAAGATTTTGAAAATAAAATAAAAAAAATTTCTAAAAATATAAATATTTTTTATTCTAAATATAAACCCGAAAAAATTGAAAATTTTAAAAATAAAAAACTTTTAGCTTTTGCGGGAATAGGAAATCCGGAAAATTTTTTTGATACTCTTCGAGAATTTAATTTAAATATCTCTATATCAATACCGTACCCAGATCATTATTCATACTCAAAAAAAGAAATCGAAAGACTAATCCAAACTGCAAAAAAAAATAGTTTAGATCTCATAACTACAGAAAAAGATCATATCAGATTAAAAGTCTTGGGTTTTGAAATAGAATATCTACCAATCAAGGTTGAAATTTTAGACAAAACTAAAACCCTTAAAAATAATAGTCTTGTGCTTGACATTGGATCTGCTCCAGGAGGGTGGTCTGAGCTCATAAAAGTGATGGCTCCTTCATCAAATGTTTATGCAATTGATCTTTTACCGATGGATCCAATAAACGAAGTATTATTTTTCCAAGAAGATGTTATAAATATTGATAAAATTGAAGAAATTTCCTGTTTAAAATCACAATTTAACCTTGTTATTTCAGATTTAGCCCCAAATTTAACTGGTATAAGAGCGGTTGATGAAGAAAACATATTTGAGTTAAATATTGAGACTCTCAAAACAGCAGTTAGCTACTTAAATAAGAATAATGGTTCATTCATCATGAAGACGTTTCAGAATAGTTTATTAAAAAAACTAAGAACGGAAATGGAAAAGAGCTTTCATTTAGTTCAAACTTATAAACCTGCTGCCTCAAAAAGCAAGTCAGGTGAAATTTATTTATTTGGAGAAAAGCCACTATGAATTCAGTTTTTAAAAATGCATTAGTATGGGTTCTTCTGGGCGCAGCTCTCATATTTATTTTCAATAATGTTGAAAATGCATCCTCTTCAAAAAGGGAGATGATTTCATACAGTCAATTCAAACAAGAAGTTCTATCAGATCGCGTTGGTAAGGTAACCTATAAGGGCGATCAGATGACTATTTTTGGTGAGCGTCTTGATGGCACAAGATTTGAAACCCGTCATCCTATATATAAGAGGGATGAATCAGTTGATAATGCAATAGAAGACCACGGTATCATTACTGTCTTTGAGAGCGTGGAACAACCTTCAATCTGGTCCCAGCTTTTAGTTGGCGCTTTTCCAATTTTATTGCTCCTCGGTATATTCTTCTTCTTCATGCGTCAGATGCAAGGTGGAATGTCTGGCAGGGGTGGGCCAATGGCATTTGGTAAGAGTAAAGCAAAATTGATGGAGGGTGGAAAAGTTACCACTACTTTTGAAGATGTTGCTGGATGCGAAGAAGCAAAACAAGATGTTCAAGAGCTTATTGATTTTTTGAGAGATCCTACAAAATTTCAAAAACTTGGTGGTAAAATTCCAAGAGGTGTTTTGATGGTGGGGCCTCCAGGAACTGGCAAAACTCTCTTAGCTAGAGCTGTTGCTGGAGAGGCAAAAGCACCTTTTTTTTCTATTTCCGGTTCTGATTTTGTAGAAATGTTTGTTGGTGTTGGCGCATCACGAGTCAGAGATATGTTTGAACAGGCGCAAAAAAATTCGCCGTGCATTGTGTTTATTGATGAGATTGATGCTGTGGGTCGTCACAGAGGCGCAGGCATGGGCGGTGGACATGATGAAAGAGAGCAAACATTAAACCAATTGCTAGTTGAAATGGATGGTTTTGATGGTAATGATGGGGTAATTGTTATTGCTGCCACTAACAGACCTGATGTTCTAGATCCAGCGTTATTGAGGCCAGGTCGCTTTGACAGACAGGTCGTGGTTGATCTCCCTGACCTAAGAGGAAGAGAGCAAATACTCAAAGTCCACATGAAAAAAGTTCCCCTTTCAAAAGATGTGGATGCTTTAGTTATAGCTAGAGGTACCCCAGGTTTTTCAGGTGCGGATCTTGCAAACTTAATCAATGAGGCTGCGTTATTTGCAGCAAGATATGGCAACAAGAAAGTTGATCGAACTCATCTTGATCTAGCAAAAGACAAGATCATGATGGGTCCAGAGCGTAAATCAATGATCATGACAGATGAGCAAAAAAGAATTACTGCTTATCATGAAGCTGGGCATGCAATAGTTGGACGTTTAAGCCCAGAACATGATCCCGTATATAAAGTGACTATTATCCCTCGAGGCAGAGCCCTAGGTGTAACTATGTTTTTGCCAGAGGAAGATAGATATATGCAAAGCAAAGAATTTCTTCATAGCAGAATAGCTGCACTTTTTGGAGGTAGAATTGCTGAAGAAATTATTAATGGAAAAGATGGTATTACAACTGGAGCATCGAATGATATTGAAGTTGCAACTGGAATAGCAACAAATATGGTAACTAAATGGGGCTTGTCTGACTTAGGACCCTTAAGATACGGTGAAGATGATACTAACCCATTTCTGGGTAGATCTGCATCTATGGCACCTAAAGGGATTGGCGGCGAAACATCTAATAGTATTGATATAGAGGTTAGAAAAATTATTGACATTAATTATAAAAAAGCTGAAAAGCTTCTTAATGATAATCTTGATAAATTACATACAATGGCTGAATCACTTCTTACTTATGAGACTATTGATTCAGATCAAATTGATGACATTATGGCTGGAGCCAAGCCTCGAGCCCCCAAAGATTGGGATGAACCAAAAACGCCAAAGAAAAAAACTGTTAAAAAAACTTCAATAAAGGGTCCCGCAGAAGAGTTATAATCTTTTTCCATGACTATAAAATTTGGCACTGATGGGATTCGAGGCCCAGTAGAATCTAAAATCACACCCGAAGTGTGCCTGAAAATCGGGCATGCAGCAGGTGTTGTTTTAAAGGATATGGGTTGGGAAACGGTTCTTATTGGTAAAGATACTCGGGTTTCAGGCTATATGCTTGAATCAGCCCTTCAGGCGGGGTTTATTGCTTCTGGCGTCAATGTCAGATTGCTTGGCCCGTTACCAACACCAGGAGTTGCTTACCTTACTAAATCCTTAAGAAACCAATTTGGGTTAGTTATTAGCGCATCTCATAATAATTATTTAGACAATGGAATTAAGTTATTTTCCGTAACTGGAGAAAAAATTTCTAAAGATGTTGAGAAAAAAATTGAAAAATTGCTCGCAGGCGATCTTAAGCCTGTTCAAACTGCAGACCTTGGAAAAGCACAGAGATTTGATGAATCTGGAGATAGATATATAGAGTTCTGCAAGTCAACAGTTCCTGCAGATGTATCTTTTGAATCATTAAGAATAGTTCTAGATTGTGCTAATGGTGCTTGTTATAAAGTTAGCCCATCAATATTAAGAGAATTGGGTGCAGAGGTAATTCCAATAGGGACTGAGCCAGATGGATATAATATTAATCATGAATGCGGATCCACCCATCCAGAACGAGCGCAAGAGGAGGTCGTTAAACAAAGAGCAGATTTTGGTATTGCTCTTGATGGTGATGGTGATCGAGTAGTGTTGATTGATAAAAAAGGAAATATTCTAGATGGCGACGATATAATGTATATTCTTGCTTATGCTAATCCAAATAGAACAGGATCTTGGTCTGGAATAGTTGGAACTGCAATGACCAATTTGGGCTTTGAAGAAGGTGTAAAAAAATTAGGGTATAAATTTAAAAGAGCTGATGTAGGTGATAAGTATGTAAGTCAAATGTTACAAAAAGAAGGCTGGATGCTTGGTGGAGAGCCTTCAGGTCACATTATATGTCGTGATTTAGTTAGCACAGGAGATGGAACCATCGCGGCATTAAAAGTTATATCTTCTTTATTGATTTTAGAAAAAGATCCTGAAGATATTTTACGTAATTATTCAAAAATACCACAAAAAAATATTAATGTAGATGTAGAAAATAAAGATATTCTTTCTGATTCAAGGATTCAAAAAAAAATTAAGGAAATTCAATCAGATTTAACTGTTGGAAGGGTCCTTGTTAGACCTTCTGGGACTGAAAATATAATCAGAATCATGGTCGAGTCAGATAATGAGTCTACTGCAAAAAAGTATGCTGAAGATATTGCAGAAATGTTTAGTGCATAAGTTATGTCATTACGTTTAATAGCTAACTGGAAACTAAATGGCTCAAAGGATTTTAATCATCAGTGGGCTCGTGAATTTTTTGAAAACTTTCATGGTAAAAATTTTTCATCTCTTGGGATTGCTCCTGCTGCTTTGTATTTAGATCATATAAAGGGACTGATTGATGATCACGGCATTGAGATTGGAGCACAAAATATTGATACAGAAAATTCAGGTGCACGCACGGGTGAGATTTCTGCCTCTATGATTGAAGATATAGGTTGTAAATTCACTATTATTGGCCATTCAGAAAGACGAATTTTCTTTCATGAATCCAATCAGATCATTCGTCAAAAACTAATTCAGGCTAATCAAAATTCTTTAGTGCCGATCTTATGTATTGGAGAATCAGAAGAGGAGAATCAAAATAATACTACTAATAAGGTTCTTGAGGGGCAGATCATTGAGGCCCTTGAAGGCTCAATTGAGCTAAGTTCACTAATTATTGCTTATGAACCTGTTTGGGCCATTGGTTCAGGGAAAACTCCAAATCCTGAAGATATAAATTCAGTTCATGGAATGATCCAAGATGTAGTACAATCACGTTTCCCAAAAACAGGCTTAGAGTCAGTTTTGTATGGAGGCAGTGTAAATATTAGTAATGCATCATCACTGTTTGAACAAAAAAATATTGATGGCGCCTTGATAGGCGGGGCTTCGCTTGATGGCAAGGAGTTTGCATTAATTGCAAATGTTTTTAATGATTTAAAGGTATAAAAAATGATTATCACAGCAATTAAAATTACCTGCATAATTCTAGCAATTATCTTAATTGTGCTGGTAATTTTGCAGCAAGGAAAAGGTTCTGATTTGGGTTCAGCTTTTGGTGGCGGATCTTCAAATTCTATGTTTGGAGCAGTAGGGCCTTCTAATTTTCTTGGTAAGTTAACCGCTTTTGTAGCTACTCTTTTCTTAGCCTTAAATTTAGCTCAAGCTGTTTTATTAAAAAATGCTAATACAGAAGTTTTATTTACTGATGAGGAAATTCAAGAGGTAACAAAAAAGGATGAAATCCCTGTAGAATAACTTACTGAGATTTTATTAGCTTCAAGGTATGTATGTTTAAAAGACATAAGGCTCCTAAAATTACTAATATCTCTGAGTAAATCCCATATACATAGAAGGACGCAATCAGCAAACTTGTTCCAATAATAAAGATCAAAGAAGTCAATCCTTTGAATTCAAAGTCCAATTTTTTTAATTGAGAATTGAAGTTAGGTTTTATGAGGGATAAAGTTGCTAAAGTAATTCCAGATAAGACTAATACAGCATGATTATAGGGGTTTTCAAATACCTGAATAATCTTAAGGCTTGAATTTAAAATACCTGTAAAAGCTAAAATTACTAGCACACAATGCAAAAAACAAAAAAAAGACACCACTAAACCAGCTGAGTTTAAGATAATAGAGGTATTGCGCATTGTTACATTATAACATAACAATATTTTAAATGATGGTGCCGAAAGCGGGACTTGAACCCGCACGAGCTTTCGCTCACTAACCCCTCAAGCTAGCGTGTCTACCAATTCCACCACTTCGGCAAAGTGACGAATTATAACAAGATAAGTTTTTATTGCCGAAATAAGTTTGAATTAACTTGACCATAAGCATATGCTTTCTATACACTCTATTCCTCTGCGATGCGGGGTGGAGCAGTCTGGTAGCTCGTCGGGCTCATAACCCGAAGGTCGTTGGTTCAAATCCAACCCCCGCTACCAGT
>CAYUHD010000063.1:0-6685 GCA_964444385.1 uncultured Gammaproteobacteria bacterium | reverse complement strand
AACTTCCTTTAGGCTCAGAGTAGCTTTGTGTTGCAACTTTAAATGGCATGATTTCAAAGTCTGCCCACTCATCATTTGTAGAAAGAGCTGGATGAGTATCAGAAGTACCTTTAACCTGTGTGATCTCAACTATTGGTTCATTCCGCATTCTAAGCTCAGCATATTCTTTGGTTAATGAGTTTCCGTATGAATCTTTTAAAGCAAACATAAAACCATCTGATCCATTTGAATTATGAGGTATCGCCAAGCTTTCAATGCCATCCTCTCTTATTCTATCCATCCATTTCCATAAACCCTCAGGATCATTAGAGTTAGCTCTACTGTAGGGAACTGAAGGTATGCGATTACCGTTACCCTTAAAGATTACATTTCTATGGAGATTGCCCATATCTGCAGTAGAAGCAGTGTATTCATAGGCTATAAAGGTTGTAAAATTTCCAGGATCGTTATGTCTTTCTGCAGCTGCTACTGTATCAGCCCATGCTCTTCTACTTACGCTATCTAAATATCGGATATCAAGTTTTCTCTCTCTTAAAGCCGTTATTGTATTAACTAAAAATCCTCCAAAAGCTTCTGTTCTTCTTGGGATAGTTGATATATTTAAATTTTCTGGGCTATTGATATCATTAACTTGCGCACTAGAGGGTGCATCATAATAAGGAGTGCCTGGAGTTGCAGCCTCAGCAACTTGACCTAAAAAAGTTCCATGATCAGTAACGCCATAAAAATCTAAAGGTCTATCTAAACTTACATCAAATCCAGCAGGATGCTTAATTGACTTACCTTTAGCAAACTTATAAGCATCATCTGGAGTTGCTAAAGTTCCAAATATATAAGCATCAAAAGAATAGGTAGTATGTACATGCAAATCACCAAACAATGGTACTCTTGAAGCGCTCATTTTTGGATCCATATTTGAATATGGATCCACTGCCTGAAAGTCCCAATCTATTGGTTGCTGACTAGCAAGACCAACTCTAGCACCTGCAATATTAAGAAAACTATCGGCCTCAATCTCTTCAATAGGTTCAGAGCAACTAGAAATGAATATAAAAATAAATGACAAAGCTAAATTTTTATTCATGTCTTCTCCTTAAAATATATATCTCATATCTATTATGTTTGGCTAATATTAATTGTTCAACCCTATAAATTCATAGCTCTCGGAATAGCTTCAGGTTATCATTGATAAGAGGAAAATGTTTTGAAAAATTCTATCACATTAAATAAAGTTAAAGAGTTGTGTAAAACAAGAAGTTTAAATCTTACCTCTTCAAGAACGCAGATTATGGGAGCTTTGATTAAATTTAATGCGCCAAAAACGGCCTATCAAATTCTAGAACATATTCATAAAACTGAACCATCAACTAAACCAGCAACAATTTATAGGGCTCTTGATTTCCTTTGTTCAAATCATTTCGCTCATCGAATTGAAAGTGATAACACTTATATTGCTTGCGATGGCAATGAAACTCCTCATGTAGCTCAATTTTTAATTTGTAAAAATTGTAAACAAGCTATTGAATTCCATTCACATACAGCCACAACTGAGATATCAAAAAGAGCAAAGCAAGAAGGTTTTAAAATTACTGAAGAAGTTCTAGAAGCTAAAGGTTTTTGCCAAAATTGCAACTAATCCTTTTATAATCTTGACATTAATGCGCCCGTAGCTCAGCTGGATAGAGTACTTGGCTTCGAACCAAGGGGTCGGGAGTTCGAATCTCTCCGGGCGTGCCAGTAAAAATTCTAGTCCATTCTTTTAAGAGCGCAAATTTTATTCCCTGAAGGATCTCTGAGATACGCTAAATACATATTAGTTCCCATTAATTTTTTAACATCCCTAATGCCTGGAGGGTCTTCACAGGTTTCCCCGCCATTTTCTATGCCTGCCTGATGCCATGCATTCCCTATATCTTTGTCAGGAACTAAGAAACCTATGGTGCTGCCATTACCTATTGAGGATGGTCCACCGTCAATAGGTTCAGAGATTATAAATATATTATTTTCATGGATATATAAATATCTTGTTTGACCTGTTGGATTAACAGATAAAATTCCTGGCTTGCATCCAAGCGTACCTAAAACTGCATCATAGAATACTTTTGATGCCTCAATATCATTTGCCCCAACCATAATATGACTAAACATATGTCCTACTCCTGAATTAAGTTAAAGGCCGCTTTTCAGCTCCTTGATCTAGGATATCTTGAAACCCAACTAAATTAAAAACTTTTTTATACCCAACTTTTTTTAAGTTATATCCTGCTATTGCTGATCTTATGCCTACAGCACAGAAGACATAAACTGAAGTTTCAAAAGAAATTTCATTATTATTATTTAATCGAAATTCTATAACGCCTTTAGGGATATGTATTGATCCTTTAACTGAGCCTGAATCTAATAATTCTTCGTGCTGCCTTACATCTATCATGACTTTTGAACTAGGGTCATTTTGAAAATCATCTAACGTTACTCTTGGAATAACTTCATCAGCTTTCGCTAGTAATTCTTCTGTATAACTCATATTAATTCTTAGACTTTACCTTAAACGTTGTATTAGCAAAATACATGCCCATCATAACAAAAATAAAACCACCAAATATAATAAGCGTTATACGTTCTTGTAGGAAAATAGCCCCCCAAAGAATACTGAATACTGGCAATAAATATGTAAGAGTTGAAGTTTTTACAGCCCCTATTCTATCTATCAATCTAACAAACACTAAATAACCAATCCCAGTTGAAACAACTGCTAACCACATCAAAGCAAAAAATGAATTTATATCTGGCATAGCCTTAGGCAAATTAAAAGCTGCAAGAGGCATCATTAATAGACCTCCAAAAAGCATTGACCAGCCTATCAGAACTTTTTTATTTGAATTAGAGTGATATTTTTGTAAATAGTTTCCGTTAAAGGCATAACAAAGAGAACCAATCAAGGCACACATGCTTGCAACAAATGTGCTTGATCCATTGGCAGGATTAACTAATATTAATACGCCAATAAATCCCAGACCTAGACCAATCACCTGCTTTGTTGAAATTGATTCATTTAACCAAAAATATGCAATGAGAGTAGTAAGAAATGCGGTTGTACCATTCAGTATTCCAAGCATATTTGAGGTAGCACCAAGCGAAGCATATGCAAAGAGTGTAAATGGCATTGCATTGCTAAAAATTGCAATTATAAAAATTCCAGGTAAATGAGATTTAAATAACAATCTATATTTTTGTCTTAGCAAAAGGGGCATAAAGACCAAGCCTGCGATAAGCAATCTTAAAGTTACTAATAAAATAGGCCCAAAATCTACGGCAGAGATTTTAATAAACATGAAAGCACTTCCCCAGATGGCTGCAAGCGTTATTAGTAAAAGCCAGTCCTTAGATTCCATTAGATTTAATATGATTGATAAAAGTTGAGGAATTTTAAACTAATAAAAAATTTTAGGGTAATAATTTTAGATATAAATTATTTAAAAAGAAGCCTCTTAAAAAGAGGCTTCTAACTATCAGAGTTAGATAAGTCTGATAGGCGAATTCAGTGATTCACCTCATGTCAAAAGGCAAACCCTCCGTTTCCTAATTTAATATAAATACTAATAAGATCACCTCCTGTACAAGGGTATTGAAACAAGCATAAACAAATCCCCTTAGTAATTCATATACGCGACATCTATTTAAAATTATATATCGAAAACTTCAAAAATGAAGACATCATACATTGCAAAACAAGGATTGATTAATGTAATAGCTCAGGCTGATAATATTCCTTATTTTCAACCAAAATAAGGTTGAGACATTCATTATCTACAGACTGTTGATTTGTATTGATTTCTAGATATTCAGTTGCTTTTTCTATATCTGCACCAAAATATTTAAATGCAATAGTCTTCAAACCAGCACTTTTATCTACAAAAGCCTCATACTCATTAAAGATTGGATCTAAAGGGTTTAACTGTCTTAAATTATTCATAATATTTATTTTTACTGTATGTATATACAGTATTTAATAACATTATTTAAATTAAGTCAACTATTGGATAGATTCAATATATCGATCAAAATAGTCTTAAATGGCTAATAATAAGAATATCATTCAAAGGATTGAAGCAATCAAAGCTATTTACAATATTAAAGAGCTAAAATTTAGATATTGGAAAGCTTGTGATGCCAAAGAACCAATCAAGATTCTCGAATGCTTTTGCTCGGATAATGTTCATATAGATTTTGAAGATTTTGGCACTTTCTCATCTGCGCAGGACATGGTAAATAAATATGAAATCAATTCATGTCATAACCACCTAATTGAACAACATTCAGGCAAAAACCCTATTATAAAATTGTTGTCAAATAGTAAAGCGGAGGGATCTTGGTCTCTATCCTATAGTCTTATTGATACCAAAAAAAATATTTCTTTAAGTAT
Source organism: uncultured Gammaproteobacteria bacterium (assembly GCA_964444385.1). Taxonomy (GTDB): domain Bacteria; phylum Pseudomonadota; class Gammaproteobacteria; order Magnimaribacterales; family D2472; genus D2472. The sequence continues at coordinate 2,262 of CAYUHD010000063.1, read as the reverse complement.
TACTGGCACATATAAAGATTTATATATAAAAGATGAGTTCGACCAATGGTTAATAAAGAAAACGGTTTTTAAAAAAACATCAACTATTTATAGAGCATTATCTGAAGGCAAGACCCTAAAACCTAAAATAGGCAGAACGCTAGGATTTAAAGAGACTATCTAAATTCTTAAATGCCTTAAATTCTAATGCATTACCACTAGGGTCTTTGAGAAACATTGTTCGTTGTTCTCCTGGTTGGCCAGCGAAACGGATTTTGGGCTCTATAACAAAAGATTGGTTTTTCTCTTTTAATTGTTTGACCAGCCCATCAAATTGATCGAAATTAAGCACCACTCCAAAATGAGGAACTGGCACTTCGTCTCCGTCTACAGGATTTGAGTTTTCTTCATGGGGAGTTTCAACATAATGACAGACAAGCTGATGGCCATATAAATTAAAATCGATCCAAGACTCACTTGCCCTGCCCCGCTGACAACCAAGTATGTTCTGATAAAAGTCTGCAGCTTTCTTTAAATCAGTAACAGGAATAGCTAAGTGAAAGGGATTCATCATGCCTAATAAGATAGTAAAATGCTAAAATCAATATACTACATTAACTAAAGGAATTTTATGAAAGAATTATTGAAATATGTTGGCTATATAATGTTAAGTGGCGTAGCTGTTATATCAATTTATTTGGCTAACTTATTTTTAATGAAGCCATATTCAATTGATCACTATCTAACTAAAGAGCTCACTATAAGCTTATTAGAATCTCCAGAATTTATGACATATATTGGAATTTTTGATCCTTTTAATGCCATTTTAAAACACAATCAAAAACTTTCTATCAATACTCTAGAAGATGCCGAAGAGGATCATCAAGATACTTTAAAACATCTTGAAATGCTTAAAAAATATAATCCTAAAAATTTATCAGAGGTTCAAAAAGTAACTCAAAAGATAGCAATATTTGATACAGAAAATAGCATCGATCGTTTTAAAAACTTTAGATTCCACTCACATCCTTTCAACCAAATAAGTGGGAACCACCTTAATGGGGTTGAATTCATGACAGATACCCATCCAATTCGAAATTATAGAGAAGCCACAGATTACATAAAAAGAGTTAGGCTTTTTGATGATTCTCTTAACTCAGATTTGGTTTGGTTAAATGAGCAGAAAAAATTAGGAATTTTTGCACCTCAATTTGTTTTTGATCATGTAATAAGACAGTTAAAAGAACTAATTGCCTATACAGACGATGAAAATCCTTTGATACAGGTATTTATTAGAAAAGTTAATGAGCTAGATATTTCGACACAAAAAAAAGAAAACCTCTTTAGTGAATTAAGTGAGGTAATTAACTCTGATGTGAAACCCGGTTATGAATCAATTCTTCAATATATGGAAATAAATTATGATAATGCAAACAAACATCATGGTGTTTGGTCGCAACCTAATGGCAATGCATTCTATGCCTCCCGATTAAGGTCTTATACAACAACTGATTATACAGCTGAAGAAATACATCAAATTGGCCTGTCTGAAGTTGAAAGAATTGGGAACCGCATGAAAGAAATCTTCATCTTGTTAGGTTATGAAGTTAATAAGCCTGTTGGTGAAATGATGAATGATCTAAATGAAAATCTAGATTTTCTTTATGCTGATACACCTGACAGAAAAGAGATTGTCATTGCTGACTACAATCAAATGGTTAAAGAAGCAGAAGAAGATGTAAAGCCTTATTTTGAAAGATTCCCTATCAGTCCTGTTGAAGTAAGAGCTGTTCCTGAGTATTCAGAAAAAACTGCTGCAGGTGGCTACTATCAAGCCCCAAGTCTAGATGGGTCGCGTCCTGGTGTATTTTATGCAAATTTATACGATATAAAGCAAACACCAACCTTCGGCATGAGAACACTTACATTTCACGAAGCTGTACCAGGGCATCATTTTCAAATAGCGCTTAATCAAGAAAATGAAAAGTTAACTCTCTACAGGAAAATGGGTTATAGAACTTCAGCCTTCACGGAAGGCTGGGCGTTGTATTCAGAGCAATTAGCTGTTGAAGTCGGGATGACAAAGAATCTCTATGATGAACTTGGCGTTTTACAAAGTGAAATGTTTAGAGCTAATAGATTAGTTGTTGATACTGGCATGCACTATAAGAAATGGACTAGAGAAGAAGCTATGGCTTATATGAAAAAAACTACTGGTATGTCAGATACAGAGGTGAGAGTTGAAATTGAACGTTATATCGTATGGCCTGGCCAAGCAACAAG
>CAYUHD010000062.1:1216-6834 GCA_964444385.1 uncultured Gammaproteobacteria bacterium | reverse complement strand
TTGCCCAGTTACTACCTTTCCAAGGTAGCGCAATCGACCACTCTGCCATCTCTCCTGTGGATGATGATTTTACATGATATTTATATAAGATATATTGTTACTCAGGAGTAAAATATAATTCATGAAATTTTGGCAAATGCTTGTTTGGTCTGAAACTGATCAATATTCAGAAATTGCAAAAGCAGCTGAAGATAATAATTTCTATGGAGTTATGAATGCTGACCATGCATTCTTTCCAAAAACAATTAAGTCTATCTATCCCTACTCAGAAGACGGAACTGCACCAATGGGTGATGATAGAGATTATCCAGATCCTTGGGTAACTTTAGCTAATATGGCAGCTGTAACTTCAAAGCTCAGACTTTCTACTGCTGTGTACATTTTACCTTTAAGAAACCCTATTGAAGTAGCTAAAGCTACAGGAACATTAGCTATTATCTCCAATGATAGATTTATGCTGGGAGCTGGTGTGGGATGGATGCAGGAAGAATATGAAGCTTATGGTCTTGATTTTAAGTTAAGAGGAAAAAGATATGATGAGTGTTTAGATGTGATTGAATTACTTTGGTCAGGTGAATGGTCTGAATATCAAGGACAATATATACAATTTAAAAAATTGCGTATTCTCCCCTCTCCAAAAAACCGTATACCTATTCTAATGGGTGGCTCTAGTGATGTTGCTCTGAGGAGAATGGCAAAAAGAGCTGATGGTTTTATAGGTGTTGGAAATCATCCTGATGAGATCCCTGATTTATTAAATAAATTAAATGCTTATCGTAAGAGAGCCGGTAGATCTGATCAACCATTTGAAACAATATTAGGATTAACTGTAGAGCATGATCTTGATACACTCAAAAAGCTTTACGATCTTGGGGTGACAGCTACTGTTAATGCTCCGTTTGCATTCTCAATAGGTTGGGAGTCTACTATTCAACAGAAAATTGATCAGATGCAACGTTACGCCGATGAAATTATTAGACCTATGCATGAATATGCACAAGGAAAGAATAGTTAATTCACTTCTCTTTTTACCAATCTACTTACTCTGGCATAGTCCCATGGTTTTCAAAAAACTCAATCAATAAGGGATCATTATTCCTTTCAAGATAAGCCACAGCCAATCCTTCAGCAAATTTTCTGGTCCAGATAGGTTGAAATTTAAGTTTTTTTGCAGCAGTAACTGATTTATCTAAATCATCAACTATAAAACGGATATGATGTATACCCTCACGCCCAGCATCGAGAAATTCTTTGTGAGGTGATTTGCCTGAGATGAGTTCAATTAGTTCAATTTCAATGTTACCAGTTTTACCAAATGCTAAGCGCATTTTGCAAGGCTCTTCAACCCCACGATAAAGATAAGTCATCTCATCAGGTTCCATCATAGAAAAAGGACCAAATAAAGGATCATAAAGTTTGATAGAAGCCTCAATATCTTTAACGACGAATCCTATCTGATCAAGAGGAGAAAGATTTAAAGCTTTTTCTATAAAATGATCCATATCGTTTTATATATCTTTTTTCAAATTCATGCAATTGAGAAATGATTGCCACATGATTCAACTTAATAGATTCAAGATTTGAAAATTTTGATGCAGCATCTGCGCATATCTTCCCATGCCTTGCTTCCATCAATTGGTAAAACTTTCATTATTGAGACAAATCTCTGAAATTTGAAAAAAGTAACTTGCTTTGAGTTGACCTTAAAGGATTTATGTCTATCCCACCCCTTCTAAGAAACCTTCCAAAAACAGTTACATCGGATAACTTAAAATCATCAAGGAGTAACAAAAAAATAGACTCTATACAAGTTTCATGGAAGTCACCATGCTCTCTATAGGATTTAAGTAATCTATTTAATTTTTTTGCATCAATCTGATCGCAAGATGAGTGAATATAAATGTTTGCCCAATCAGGTTGGTTGGTGACTGGGCAAATAGATCTAAACCCCTCAAACCTAATAATTTTATTTTTTGGAATTAAATTTTGTTTATTATTTACAAGCAAGGACTGTGGAGGCTCAGGGTATTTTTTAACTTTGGTAACGGAGACCTTTGTTTTAACTAATTTATATAAATCTTTCTCTATTAACTTAAGAGCATTTTGAATGTTACTAAATTTCTTATTGTAGAACGATGCTAAATATAGTTTTAAAGACTTAGATTCAACAGTATTTAATGAAGATATTGGAATGATAATTTCTAAGGTTTCCAATACTGGTTGATTAAAACTATTTAAAAATGAAAACTCATAAGCATTCCAAAAATCACATCCAAAAAAAGAGCTCATTGATTGAAAATTGGCTCGCTCAACCTTTTCTAAGATTTTTGGTGAGTATTTGGTAATTCTAGGAGTTTTTTTTCCAAGAAATCTAGTTTTCACTGACGTATTCCTGTTCCTTTATGTAATAGATAAAGACATAAAGAACCTAGCAAAATTATAAAAAAAACAATCATTGAAAGAGCAAATGGTATAGACACATCACTAACACCTAACATTCCTTCTCTAAAGGTATTAACAACATACAGCATTGGATTCGCCATTGAGATATTCCTCCAAATATCTGGAAGTATGTTAATAGAATAAAATACTCCGCCCAAATAAATTAATGGGGTTAAAACAAAAGTTGGAATAATTGAAATATCATCAAAGCTATCTGCAAAAATAGCATTTATAAAACCCATAAGAGAAAAAAGAATAGTTGTTAAGAATAGAACTGTGAGAGTTAGCAATGGGTTAACAATTGTAAATGATGGATAGAAGAATAAGCTTACACAAAAAACTATACAGCCGATTATGACACCGCGTGAAACTCCACCCATCACAAAACCAAGCAATATTGCCCAATTTGGCATGGGTGAAATAAGCAATTCTTCAATAGATTTCTGAAATTTAACAGAATAAAAAGAAGAGACGACATTTGCATATGAATTTGTAATCACAGACATCATGATTAAGCCAGGTATCATAAACTGAATGTAGTCCAACCCATCCATGGTTCCGATTCTTGGACCAATTAAAGATCCAAAAATTACAAAATACAATGACATAGTTACAGCTGGAGGCACTAATGTCTGAACCCAAATTCTTAAATAACGCTTTATTTCTTTACGAATTAAGGTAATGAGAGAAACTAAAATTTCATTACGTCTTTTCATGGTAAATTTTTCTGGACCATTTCTATAAACATTTCTTCTAACCTATTTGATTCATTTCTCATCGAGGATATCTTGATACCTTGGTTTGATAATTGATCAAAAAGATGATTCATGGATTGGTCTTTTTTGATTGCTACATTCAATGTTGTTGAATCTTCTAAAGTAATATCATAATCAGATATAGATGGAGGCTCTTCCAAAGATTTTTCAATATCTAAGAGAAAACTCTGAACATCAAGTCGACTTAAAAGATCTTTCATAGAAGTACTCTCAATTAACTCACCGTGATCAATTATTGCTATGTTTTTACATAATTGCTCTGCTTCTTCAAGATAATGTGTTGTTAAAATAATAGTGGTTCCATTCGCATTAATCTCTTTCAGAAAGTCCCACATCTCTCTTCTTAGCTCTATATCTACACCAGCAGTAGGCTCATCGAGAATTAAAAGTTTGGGTTCATGAATTAAAGCCTTGGCAATCATCAGCCTTCTCTTAAAACCACCTGATAATGTTCTAGCCTGTTCATTACGTTTGTCCCAAAGACCGAGACGCTTCAGTGTTATTTCAGTTTTTAACTTAGCATCTTTAAGTGGGATGCCATAAAAGCCTGCTTGAGTAGTTACAATATCCATAACTTTTTCAAAATTATTAAAATTAATTTCCTGCGAAACAACTCCTAACATACGCTTAGCTTCTGGAAAATTTTTATCTGTATCAATATCAAAAATTTTGACCTTGCCAGCAGTCTTTGTAACCAAGGACGCAATTATTCCGATTGTTGAAGATTTTCCTGCGCCATTGGGTCCAAGTAAAGCTAAGAAGTCTCCTTCCTTAACAGAAAGATTAATACCTTTTAATGCTACTACGTCAGAGTCATAGGTCTTTTTAAGATCACTGATCTCAAGGGCAAATTGGCTCATGAGTTTTTTTCTTGATTAAGACCATCTACAAATATAGATAGAAATAAACCTATCAACAGTGATACCCATAGCGGTCCTAGCTCAACTAAAAAACCAAACATGGAAAATTCAAAGCTATGAGTATTAAATGAAATTAAAAAAGCGATAATTAAAGCTGTAGCCATTTCTGAATTTTTCTTTGGAATGCCCATACCCACAAATGCACAAGCAAAGCCAGTAAGAACGAGAGTTAATGCTAAAGCCATTCCCATCAAGGGCTCCATGAGAGTTACAAATGGAAGGGTAAAATATAAAAAAGGTATCCCCATAAGATAATATGAACCTATACCATCAAAAATAGATGGCATTGCTTTAGGCCCCTGCTTCCATTTATCTGCAACAACAACATGGACACCAGTCCATAACGCTCCTTGAGTTGGAAAAAAAGGATTGATTAATGTACCTAGAAAATTTCTTATGCCAACAGATAAATGAGACCTATTTAAATCTATCGGTAATTTTTGATCTAATCTATGTTTTTGTGCATCCTTTAATATTTCTGTACCCGTAACCAAATCCCCAAATAAAAGCATATATCCAATTAAAACCAGTGGAATTGCATCCTTATACATTTCAATTGAAGGAAAACCAATGAAGAATGGTGAAGTTTTTTCAATTAAACTTCCAAGAGCCGGAACTTGCCAACCCCATTGAATATCAAAAGTAATCTCCTGAAGAAGAAAAGCAGTTAACCCAGCAACAAAAAAACCTGGCAATAGTCCCAAAGAACCGATAAATTTGAAGAATTGATTGTTTTCACCTAATTTTTTAAATGGATTTGAGAAAGTTGTGATAACACATAAGACTAGCGCAACAGTCATAGAAACTGGTTGAAGCATATACTTGCTCTCAAAATCAATTATAAACACTTGGTTAAAAGCAGCTAATGCTGCCCCTATAATAATTCCTGCCTTCAATCCAAGAGGTATTTTTTCAACTAAGAGTTTTCCCCAACCTGTTAACCCTAAAACTAATACTAAAATAGTAAATTCAATGCACATTGCTGCCATAAATTGAAATGTTTGAGGGTTATATGCACAAATAAGATTATTGTTAATTGTTTCACATGGGGCTGTCCCATATAAACCTGCGGCAGCTAGAGCTCCTATAACAATTGGTACTGCAGGGGTGATCCAGCCTGGAGCCATCGGCTCTCCAAAAATTATTGGGCCAGCTGATATCAAGGTGCCTGCAACAAGACTCAAAGCAACAGCCTCATCAAAAGATAGCCCCATAGCCATTGCTATAGGGGCAGCTGCAAAAGCTGTAGCCCCAGCAATAACTAAACCCTGTATGAATTCTGCTGATCTAAATTTAATATGAATAAAGGGGATCCTTAAGGTGAAAGGACCCCATTTAATTCCGTTGCTCTTTAAAGTATTCATTTTGATAATTCAGCCATACCCTCTTCTAATCCTTTTAAAGTTAATGGAAACATCCTGTTATCCATAAGCTCTCTTATAATACATAATGAAGAGGTATAGTCCCAATGATCATCAGG
>CAYUHD010000062.1:0-1116 GCA_964444385.1 uncultured Gammaproteobacteria bacterium | reverse complement strand
TTTTTTTCATCCTTTACAAGAGTAGCTCTTGATAGAAAATAAAAATCTTCCATATCAGCAAATACAAGATTTTTTTCTAGCGCTCCTAATAAATCAAGAAGTTCTCTTAAGGTGCATGGAACACCTGAAGAGCGAACAGTATGAAAAAGATTGATTAACATTTATTTGGCTTGATCTCTCCTAGACATAAATGCAAGTCGTTCGAGGAGTTGAACGTCTTGTTCGTTTTTTAACAACGCCCCATATAAAGGAGGAATAGCCTTTGAAGTATCTGCATTCTTTAAAATTTCATCTGGCAATTCGTCAGACATAAGCAATTTTAACCAGTCAATTAATTCTGAAGTAGAAGGTTTTTTCTTCATTCCAGGAATTTTCCTAACATCGAAAAATATATCTAACGCATCTTTAACTAAAGCTTTCTTAATTCTAGGATAATGAACCTTAACAATTTCTTCCATGGTGGGACGATCAGGAAATTGAATGTAATGGAAAAAACATCTTCTTAAAAATGCATCTGGGAGCTCTTTTTCATTATTAGAAGTAATGATAATTAGGGGTCTTTTTTTAGCCTTAATAGTTTCACCAGTTTCATAACAATAAAACTCCATACGATCTAACTCTTGCAATAAATCATTTGGAAATTCAATATCCGCCTTATCAACTTCATCGATAAGTAATACGATCTGTTTTTCTGATTCGAAGGCCTCCCAAAGCTTACCTTTTTTTATGTAATTCTTAATATCCTTAACTCTTTCATCTCCAAGTTGAGAATCTCTAAGTCTAGTTACAGCATCATACTCATATAAGCCCTGAGAAGCTTTCGTAGTCGACTTTATATGCCATTCAATTAATTCCATTCCAAGTGATTCAGCTACCTCAATAGCAAGCAAGGTTTTTCCTGTGCCTGGCTCTCCTTTAATTATTAGAGGTCTTTCTAATGCTATCGTTGCGTTTACAGCCATGCTGAGGTCTTCAGTAGAGACATAATTTTTTGTACCAGTAAATTTCATTTGATTTCCTTTTTAATTATGAAGATAGTTTTTCTTCCGATTTTAAGATTTTTGCAAGCTGTCGGCTAGTGGCAACTAAGTTACCATCCATATCCCATATATAACA
>CAYUHD010000061.1:0-7039 GCA_964444385.1 uncultured Gammaproteobacteria bacterium | reverse complement strand
CGAGACGAATGATCTTAAAGTTTTAAGGTTAAATAATCAATCTCCATTGCATAAATATTTAATGATGGGAAAATGCTCACATGCCTTCAAAAATTTTAGACGGAAAAGCTCTCGCTGAGTTAGCTGAAGAGGATATTAAAACCAGCGTCTCCAAATTAAAAGAAAATGGTATTACACCAACTTTGGCGACAATTTTAGTTGGCGTGGATCCAGCATCAGCAACCTATGTAAAAATGAAGCAAAATGCATGTGCTAGGCTTGGCATGGATTCAATAGCCGTAGAGCTTAGTAAAGATACCACCACTGAAGAGTTGCTAGAATCTATTAACAAACTTAATAAGGATAAAGATGTTCATGGCATTTTATTACAGCACCCAGTTCCATCCCAGATTAATGAGCGTCAATGCTTTGATGCGATAAATGTTGAAAAGGATGTTGATGGAGTAACTAGTATGGGATTTAGCCAAATGACTATGGGGGAAGATGCATTTGGCTCATGCACACCTGCTGGAATTATAAGAATCCTTGAACATTATCAGATTGAAATCTCAGGAAAAAATGCAGTAGTAGTTGGTAGAAGTCCTATTCTTGGAAAACCTATGGCTATGATGCTATTAAATAAACATGCAACTGTAACGATTTGTCATTCGAGAACAAAAAATTTACAAGAGCAAATAAAAAATGCTGACATTGTAGTTGGTGCTGTTGGAGTCCCTCGCCTAATACGAAAAGATTGGATTAAACTTGGGGCTGTTATCATTGATGCTGGCTACCACCCTGCTGAAAAATGCGGGGACATTGACCTTCAAGACATTGATAGCATTGCCTCTGCTCATACACCGGTTCCTGGAGGTGTTGGTCCCATGACCATTAATACTTTAATTCTGAATACACTCTTAGCAGCTCAAAAACTAATTTAGTATGTCTAGCCTTCCTTTAATTGTTGGTTACGGTGGGATTAACGCAGCAGGAAGATCAATTTTTGATTTCTCCCATCGAAGAATGCTATTCCATAGCATCAACTCAGAAAATCAAAATGAAGTATTGCAAAGTCTAGGTCACCTTATGGGAACAAGTGAAAAACAAAAAATCTTAAATAAAACTCTTCTAAGAACTATCGATGATGATTTCTTTGATAATCATAACTTTAGAAACCCTGACTTACCGACATTAGCTGGCGGACAGCTACCCTCTGGCTTTAATCCTGCTTCAACCTACAATTCAAGACAACATCCTCGTGGCCTTGCAATGACTATTTTTGGACTATCTGATGCAGTTATGAGTCTTGGATTGCCATGGGAAGAAATCTTGCAAAAAATTCCTCGACAAAAAATTTCATGCATCTCTGGTTGCGCTGTCGCTCAAGCTGATAAATATGGGATGGGAGGAATGTTTCAAGCGTCTATGGCTAGATCCAGAGTCACTAGCAAGCATATGGCTATGTCACTAGGAGAAGGAAGCGCAGACTTTGGTCATGCCTATGTGCTGGGAAGCATGGGTTCTACTGGCAACTACACAGGGGCATGCGCAACTTTTCAATATAATCTGAAACTAGGAATCTCAATGATTCAATCAGGCGAATCTTTAATCAGTATTGTGGGCGCAGCTGAATCGGGAATTGTTCCTGAAATTTATGAAGCGTTTTCTGCCACCAAAGGCTTAGCAGAAGATGAGAACCTCATAAAACTTCAAGAAAAACTCGGTGAAGATTTTAATAAACCTAATCATCGAAAAATCTGTAGACCATTTGGTGAAAATATTGGGATGAGTTTGGGAGAGTCAGCTCAATTTGTAGTTTTAATGGCAGATAATCTCGCTTTTGAACTTGGGTTGAATATTCATGGTGCAGCTTTATCCAGTCACATACATGCTGATGGTTATAAAAAATCTATTTCTGGCCCTGGAGCTGGAAATTATTTAACTGTTGGGAAAATTTTCAGCGAAATTAAAAAACACTTCGGTGATGAAGCTTTAAACAAAACTTTTTTTCATGCACATGGAACCAGTACTCCGCAAAATAGAGAGAGTGAATCTCATATTATTTCAAGCATATCTAAAGCTTTTGGTGTGACTTCTTTGCCTGTAACAGCTATCAAGTCTTATCTAGGACACTCACTTGCGGCTGCTGGAGGCGACCAAATGATTAGCACATTAGGAAGCTGGAAAAATAATTTCATCCCAGGTATTACTTCTACTCCAAGCCTTGCAGAAAATGTCTACACTGAAAATGTAAACTTCTTATTACACAATTTAGAATTTGAAGATGGAAGCTATGATTTTGCGGTCTTGAATGCAAAAGGTTTTGGCGGCAACAATGGAACTGCTCTGATTGCCTCTCCCTCAAAAACAATGAAAATGCTTCAATTAAAATATCCAGAAAAGAAAATACAAAAATATCAGACTAAAAAAGAAAGTGTTGACAATCAATTATTAGAAAATAAAAATCAAATTCTCCAAGGAGATATTAAATCTCGATATATTTTTGGAGAGGGTGTAATTGATGGCATCAATAATTTTGAGGTTGAATCGCATCAAATCACCAATAAATTAAATAATGAAAAATTTAACTTAGAATCAACTTTACCTTACAAAGATTTTCTGAAAGGTTAAAATATCTATTTTTATAAAAACCACTTAAAGACTATGACTAAAAAGATCTCAAACTTAGAAAATGCAGATGATTTTGATCAATTTATTACGCCTTCAGATGAGTTAATAAAATCCTTTGAGTATATGTTGAAAGACATAGGAGAAGATGAAACTAGAGAAGGTTTATTAGATACACCAAGAAGAGCAGCAGCTGCATTTAAATTTCTCAATCATGGTTACAAACTAAGTCTTGATAAAGTCGTCAACAATGCTTTATTTGACTCTGAAATAGAAGATATGGTTCTCATAAGAGATATTGAATTTTATTCATTATGTGAGCACCATATGCTGCCATTTAATGGTCGATGTCATGTTGCATATATTCCTAATGGCAAAGTTTTAGGCTTGAGCAAGGTAGCTAGAATTGTCGATATGTTTGCTCGAAGACTTCAGATTCAAGAACGCTTAACACATGAAGTTGCTGATGCAATTACCGAAATTACTGGCTGCAGAGGTTGTGCAGTAGTTGTGGAGGCTCAACACATGTGCATGGTAATGCGAGGTGTACAAAAACAGAATTCTGTTATGAAAACTTCATCAATGCTTGGGGTATTTAGAAATAACCCTTCAACAAGGGCAGAATTCTTATCTCTATTACCAGGTTAATTAAGCTGGATCTTCAGCAGGCTTATCTTCAGAGCCAAGTTCTTCAGCCTCTCCTTCTACAACATCTTCCTCTACTTCAGGCTCATCATCTTTTGAACCATTAAATGGCCAAGGTTTTAAATCAGTGTTAAAACTAAGAAAATTTAAAGAATCGCTAAAAAAACCATGTAACCAATTGTTGGCAGACAGAAGCTGGTTATTGATTTTAGAAGTAAACAAATAGAAAAAAAATTGTATTGCAGCAATAATTATTAAAATACCGACAACACCATTAATTGCAAATGAATATATAACCATAAAAAAAAAGCGCTGCCATTTTGTTAAATCTAATAATTCGTCTTTATTAATTTCATTCATAATTTTTCCTTATAAGTAAATTCTACATCAACTTCATTGGGATGATCGAGTAAATCTTGAATTAATTGATTGGAAACAGCATCTTTATACAAAATCTCATATAGAGAATTGACCAATGGCATGCTTACATTCATTTTGTTTGCTTCATGATAAACGACCTTAAGGGTTCGAGCCCCCTCAGCAACTTGCCCAACTCTTGCTTTTGCTTCTAATAAAGAAAGATCTTGAGCAATTAACTCACCTAACTGAAAGTTTCTTGATAGCTTAGAAGTACAAGTTGCCATCAAGTCACCCATTCCTGCTAAACCTAAAAAAGTAATTGGATTTGCTCCTTTAGCTACAGCAAATCTACTCATCTCTGCCATGCTTCTGGTAACAATAAATCCTAAAGCATTTTCACCAACTAATTTTGCATGAGCAATGCCACAACAAATTGCATATATATTTTTTAATGCCCCTGCTAATTCAACACCTTGTATATCCTGACTGGAAAATATTTTAAAGGTATCTGAAGATAGCATAGCTTTAATTTCAAAAGCTACACCTTCATTTTCTGAGGCTATTACACTTCCAGCCACCTTCTTTTCAGCTATTTCTTTGGCTAAATTAGGACCGCTAAGTGCCCCAACCTTATCATCTATGATATGACCTAGATGCTGATTAATAATATCAGTCATAGTTCCAAACGGGTTGGGTCTGATTCCTTTGGTACATGAGATAACAGCAGTGGAGGAATTGATAAGTGGCTCTAATCGAGAGACAACTTCACCAAATATAATGCTGGGTGTAGCAACTAAGATATATTGAGATTCTGAAACAACACTTGCTAAATCTTCAGATGCTGTGATGTTATCTGAGAGCTTTAATTCTGGATGATAAGTTGTATTGGCTCCTTCAGAGTTAATTCTTAATGCCTGCTCAGCGTCACGAACCCATAGACGAACCTCGTAACCATTAGATGCTGCAATGTTAGCCAAGACTGTACCGAAGCTCCCACCACCGAGAACTGCGACTTGTTTATTTATTGCCATTCATCCTAAATATTTATCTAGCTGTCTGAGGTATTTAGCAGGATCTTTTGGGGAGCCACCCTCTGCGATCACAGCATAATCAAATAAGAATTCAGCAAAGTTAGAAAATTCTTTACCAGACATTGTGCCTAACTTTTTAATAAGTTTGTGCTTAAGATTAACTTCGAAAACGGGCTTAGAATCCTCAAAAGTTTGACCCGAGGCTTCTAATATTCTTTTTAATTGAGCTCCAGGCTCATCTTTAGAAAGAACCAAACAAGCGGCAGAGTCAACCAAACGAGAACTTGCGATAACATCTGTAACTCGTGCATCTAGTGATTTCTTCATCTTATCAATGATTTCTTGTTTTTCTTTTGTAACTCTGGGCTTTTTAGCGCCTTCTTCTAGCTCTTCTTTCGCTACATTGACTAATGTTTTACCCTTAAACTGCATTAGGGTAGACATAAGCCATTCATCTATTCTGTCAGTTAAGAGTAAAACCTCTGTTCCATTTGCTTTGAGATGCTCAATATGAGGTGAATTTGCTGCGGCTTCATAAGTATCTGCAATAGAGTAATAAATTTTTTCTTCATCACTATTCATACGATCGATGTATTGATCAAAAGATGTTTCAGCTTTATTTTCATCCGAAACAGTGCTGGCAAACATAAAAAGTTCGGCTATTGACTCAGCATTTTCATAGTCTTCAGCTGGACCCTCTTTAAGAACAAGACCAAACTCTTTCCAGAATTTTTGATAGTCTTCTGGTTTATCTTTCTGCATTTTCTTCAAAGTATCAAGGACTCTTTTGCCAAGCCCTTTTTTGATTGAATCAACTAATGGATGGTCCTGCAGGATCTCCCTAGAAACATTTAAGGGCAAGTCACTCGAATCCACTACACCCTTTACAAAACGAAGATAAAGGGGAAGAAAATGTGCAGCATCATCCATAATAAAAACTCTTTGAATGAATAGCTTTATCCCCCTAGGAGTGTCTCTATTCCAAAGGTCATAAGGAGATTTTTTAGGTATGAATAGCAAGCTGGAGTACTCTTGCTTTCCCTCAACTTTATTATGCATCCATGTTAATGGATCATTAGCATCATAGGATATAAATTTATAAAACTCTTTATATTCATCCGCTTTGACAGATCTCTTAGACTTTAACCAAATAGCTTCAGAATCATTAATTACTTCTGACTCACCCTCCTCAGGATTCAAAATTAATGGAAAGTTAATGTATTGAGAATACTTTTGAAGCAAGAATTTAACTCGCATCAATTCAGAAAATTCTTTATTTTCTTCATTAAGATAGATGGTGATATTTGTACCTCTTTCTTCTTTCGGGATCTTGGATAGTTGGTAAGTATCTTCGCCTGTACTTTCCCACATCACTGACTCTTCAGAACTTACATCCGCTGACCTAGAATGAACAGATACTTTCTCTGCAACCATAAATACAGAGTAAAAACCGACTCCAAATTGGCCAATAAGATTAGAATCTTTTTTCTTATCGCCAGTCATTTCTGATAAAAATTGAGCCGTGCCAGATTTAGCAATAGTACCAATATTTTCTACCATCTCATCTTCAGTCATGCCAATTCCATTGTCTGAAATAGAGACAGTATTATTCTTGGCATTTAGGCTTATATTAATTTTTAAATCTGTATCTCCTTCAAGCAACTTAGAATTTTCTATAGAATTAAACCTGAGCCTATCAAGTGCATCAGAAGAATTAGAAACCAGCTCTCTAAGAAAAATTTCCTTGTTTGAGTACAAAGAATGAACCATCAGCTGTAAAAGCTGTTTTGTTTCAGTTTGAAAAGATTTTGTTTTTGGTCTTGCCATAATTATTTATCCCCTTTGAAGACAATATGGTGTTGAAAATTTCAAGTTCAAGCTTTAGTTAGATTTTTTTTATTTTGCTTTACATTTCTTACTGCAAAATTAAAACTAATCAATATTTAAAAAAAACAGAATGAGGCTTAAAGCAAAAATTACGATGGTGCAGTAGACGCTTATCCCATGCGAAAAAGAAAATATTTTATCCCACCCTCTATCTTTTGCTGCATTGGTAATAGGAATGACAATCAAGCCAACCAAAGCATGAGCTGAAAGATTAATTCCCAACCACCAGCTTAATGATGAGTCCTGAAAATAAAGAATCAAAAGAGCAGGCAATGACAGCAAAAAGAGAAGTAGATAATAACGCGGAAAAATTGCTCGTAAAAATCTTGATGCTTCATCTTCATCTAAGGTTCGAAATATAACTGGAGTTGTTAGAACAAGATGACTAAATATTACTCCAGCAATCATAAGATTGAGAAGTAGAAGTGTTATTTGGCTACTCATATTTTATTCAAATGGCGATCCGGACGAGACTCGAACTCGCAACCTCCGCCGTGACAGGGCGGCGT
>CAYUHD010000060.1:0-7202 GCA_964444385.1 uncultured Gammaproteobacteria bacterium | reverse complement strand
TTGCAGGCCGCTGCATAACCACTCTGCCATCCAGCCCTATTTGCTAAAGGTAGCTATTGTATAGGAAAGTCCAGTTTTAAGCGTAATTATTAATGCTAAAAATAAAAAGAAATTTGAAAAAAATATCAATAATGCATTATTTAAAAATAGTCCAAATAAAAAACTGCTGAATGTAAGAAATTGTATCGATGTTTTAATTTTAGGTAAAAATGTAACTTTGGTAGCTTCAGAACTTCCTTGCCTTGCATTAAAATCGCGTAAGGCACCAACCCAAAACTCTCTTACAAGTATCAAACCTCCTACAAGCCCAATAAATATACTTGATAATTCAATGCTTAAAGCAAGGATAAGAAAGGTTACTAATATTTTATCTGCTATCGGATCCAATACAGCTCCAATTACTGATTCAAGTTTATATTTTCGAGCCAAGTAACCATCCCAGTAATCAGAAATAGTGGCTAGTAAAAATAGAAATAAAGCCCATCCATAAAAATTAAATGTAGTAACTAATAAAAAAATAATAGGTGCAATAAAAATTCTAAAGCAAGTAAGAAATTGAATAAAAGATTTCATAGTTTATAAAATAGATTTATCTCTCTAGCTAGTTTCATACTTATTCCTGAGACCTTACACAACTCATCAACTGGAGCTTTCTTGATTTCTTTTATTGATTTAAAAAAATTTAAAAGATTCTTTTTTTTCTTTGGTCCAAGACCTTTAATCTTATCAAGTGAAGAGCGTTTAATAAATTTATTTTTTTTCTTTCTGTTGCTTGTGATAGCAAATCTATGAGACTCATCACGGATTTGTTGAAGCAATACAAAACCTGGGCTATCTTTTGGCATTTCAATAATTCCATCTTTTGAAAGTATTGTTTCTGTTGATCTGACTCTTTTGGAGCCTTTAACGATACTAAGTATTATTGGCTGTTTTTTAAGCATTTGAGAAAAAATACTTAATGCGGCATCTAGCTGAAGTTTTCCACCATCAATTAGAATAATATCTGGTAGCGGATTAATGCTTGCCTTGTTAATTCTTCTTTCAAGAACATGCTTTATTGAACCTATGTCATTTCCAGATAGCTCTTTAGGGATATTAAAAAGCCTATATTGTGATTTCTCAGGTCCTTGAATCGAAAACCGTACTGCAGATGCTACAGCATCCTTTCCTCCATGGTGACTAACATCAAAGCCCTCTATTGTTGGCTGTTCGCTAGACAAGGCAAGATGGGACAAAAGGTTTTTAATTGCAAAAGAATATTTGTCCGATTGATTGACCCTATTTTCAATTACTTGGTGAGCATTTAATTTAGCTAATTGAGCAACTTTATTAGTATTTCTATTAATATGTGTTGAAATAAAGATGCTTTTATCAAATTTAAGTTTAACAGCATGTTTAATCAAAGAAAGGTTCTTTGGCTTAACGGTTAAAATAAGTTTTTCTGGTAGGGAAAAAATATTTTGATAGTAAGAAAATATCAAACTCTGAAATAAGCTATCTATATCTTGAAGTTGGTTTCCTTTAAGAAAATGAGTTTTAGCGCCTCTAATTTTTCCATCTCGTACTGATAAAATACATACTCCTGTTTTATCCAATTTAGATACGCAAGCAAATAAATCTACGCTTATTAATGAACTATTAAATGATTGCTCTTGATGCAAAAGATCCAAACTTCTAATCCTTTTTTTTATCTCATTGGCGCGCTCAAATTCTTGTTGATCAGAGAGTTTTTGCATCTGAGAAATCATTAATGATTTGGTTTTTTTTCCAGAAGAAGATATGTACTGTTGAGAAGATGTAATATCTGCTTTATAGCTAGTCTGAGATATTAAATTAACACAGGGAGCAGAACATCTTTGCATTTGATGCTCAATACAAGGCCTAGATCTATTATTGAAAGTGCTATCGCTACAATTCCTAATTTGATAGATCTTTTGTAAGTCTTTAATAGTTGATTTCACTGCCTGAGCGCTGATAAAAGGGCCAAAAAAATTTTTTGAGACAGCGTGCTTTGATCTTTTCATGCTAATACTTGGGTAGGAATGCTCCATTGAAAAATGAACATATGGATAAGTCTTATCATCTCGTAAAAGAATGTTGAATCGAGGTAAATTTTCTTTAATTAAGGATTGCTCTAAAAGCAAAGCTTCAGCCTCAGTATTAGTTGAAAAAGTTTCAATTTTATCTGTAAGGATTTTAATTTGTTGAGTTTTTCTATCTTTGAATGATTTACTAAAATATGAAGGCACTCTGTTTTTCAAATTTTTTGCTTTACCGATATAAATAATTTTTTTATTAGAAAAAAATTTATATATTCCAGGAGTATTGGGAACTTGTTTTAAATCTAAAGCCATTAACTTAGAAATTTTTTTGCAACGATCTTGCCTGCAGCAACTCCATATTGATCAAAAGGATTGATTTGTAACATACATGCTGTAGTAAAAACTCTATGCTCCCAAGTTGATAGTAAAAAACCAAGTGCTGGCAATGACAGTTTATTTAAATGGAAAAGGTTTACAGGAGTATTGCTATTGGTTTTCTCTAGAATATCACCTGATCCCATGAAATCTGAAGAAAGTAAAGAAGCCTGCCCTATCGCTTGAGCAGAAGATAAAGGACTATTGGTTGAAGAAGAATAGATAATGTCTGTACAAAATTCTGCAGTTCCCTGATGCAATAACTGAAAATATGAATGCTGCGCAGTAGAACCAAAACCGCCAAATATTGACTGACCTGTTTCTTTAAATGGAGATCTTGAGTTTGCCTTTTTACCCAGTGATTCCATTTCTAATTGCTGAATATAATTAGCAAAAGATCTCATTCTCCAGTTATAAGAAAGACCCACTCTATTCTTTTTATTTTTAAAGTTGCTATACCAAAGATCTGAAAATGCTAGTATTTTTATTAATTTTTGATATTTTTTATCTTCTTTTGATTTACCTAACATCATTTTATCTGCAAAAGAGCCGCCCTTTAGAAATGCAGAAAAATTATTTTCTATACTGGCACTAAGTGATATTGGTGACCAAATAGAGTATCTTCCCCCAACAGTTTCTGGAAATGGAACAATACAATTTTCTGGAAACCTCAAAGAAGCAGCCTTTCTTGGGTTGGCTGTAATAACTATTGAATTATTAGAAGTTCTCTGTGGTCCCAACCATTTTAAACATGATAAAGTCTCATCTGTAGAAAGTGATTTAGATGAAAATATATAGAAATTCTTTTTCCCAGCTAAAGGTTTAAGTATTGAATTAAATTCATGCTTATCAGGTCCAGAAACAAAATAATAATTTATTTTTGATGAGTGCTTTGCAGTATATTCTTGGAGTAATTTGGGGCCTTCATATGAGCCACCTATTCCAAAAGTAATAACATTCTGGAAACCTCCTTTTTTGATTCTGCTTATAAAAGGTTTTGTAATCGTTTTGAAATTAAACTCTTCCAATTTTGAATCAATGCGATATAGATGATGCAAAGCTGCTCTATTCTCTGTCTTGTTGACAACTTTCCCACTAAAAAGATCTTCGATAGAATTTTCAAGACCTAATTCTAATGAAAGCTCATTAAAAATTTGATAATGCTTAGATGAAAAATCTCTTAAATAAGATTGGTAATTCAAGAATTCTGATTCAAATTTAAATGATAACTTCTTGCTAGATACCTTATTTTTTGCAAGTCTCCTAAGAGCCGCATGAGCTTGTTGGATGGATTTTTTATTCATCAATTAATTTATTAAAATTTTTCAAAGCAGTTGCAATATCATCAGCCTGAGTAATTGGTCTACCAATAACTAAAAATGAAGCTCCTTTTTGAATAGCCTCTTGCGCGCTCATGGTTCTTGCCTGATCATCATCTGTTTTGACTTCTCTGATACCAGGTGTAATTTTTATTGTATTAGGCTCCAGGATTGTATTTGCCTTTTCTAACTCTAAAGGTGAACAAACAATTCCATCTAGATTTGTTTTCTTGGCTATCTTAAATAGGTATGTTATCTGATCGTTTAGATTATTATTAAACAGCTCTAATGTATCGGATTCTTCAAGGCTTGTTAGTATCGAGACTCCTATAATTTTTGCATCAATAGTCTTAGCTGCAAGCATAGCTTTTGTTAGCATTTTCTCGCCACCAGATAAATGTACAGTCAACATATCAATAGAAAAATTTTGGAATCCTAAAATTGTCTCACTGACTGTATTTGGGATGTCATGAAGCTTTAAGTCTAAAAAAATCTTAAAGCCGCGCTTAGATACCGATTGAAGAAACGAGTTACCTAAAGCATTAAACACAACACTTCCTACTTTAACTTTACATAGAGTAGGATCTAATTGATCTAAAATTGCATTAGCCTCCGCAAGATCATATGTATCTATTGCAACAATTATTCTTGAATCAATCATTTGCATTAAGTAGTTTGTCAGAAGCCTTAAAATGCATGATAGTTGTTTCACCCAAATAAGATTCTTCTTTTGTTTTAGGATTGATAAACTTTCTTGGTCTAATATGTTTTTTAGAAAATACCCCAAAACCTCTTATTTCAACTCTATTACCTAGCGCAACAGCGTTAATAATTTCTTGTAAGATTAAGTCGATGGCATCAACAATCGTCTCATCGCTTAAAGATAAAAATTTTCTTGAAAGGTGAATTGCTAAATCAGATCTGTTAAAGTTTTGCACTTGCTTTTTCATCTCTAATTTAAGAAATATTTCGCTTTTGGAGTTGGACTAAATCGGACTTTACTTCGTGCTGGTACCAAAAAATTCTCCATTGTTTTTGGATTTCTGCCCATGCGTTCTTTTGTTTTAAAAGTTTCAAAAGTTCCAAAACCTGATAATTTAAGGCTCTTCTGAGATTTTAGGGTTGATTTAATAGCATAAAAGAATTCATTCACCAGAGAATCAGATGTTTCTACTGAAAGGTTTAATTCTTCTTTTAATGCTACGCTTAGGCCCTTTTTGGTAACACTCATGACCGTATTTTAGCATCCAGTCCTTTTTCTAGGAGCTGGAATGTCTTCTTCATTGATTCATTTACATCTGACTCTAGTAAAGATTTAGCATTGCTTTGAAAGACAAGCCTGAATGTCATGCTTATGAAACCTTTTTCTATATCTTTTCCCTCAAATGTATTAATGAGATTAAATGAAACAAGGTACTTAATTTTCGCTTTTATTAGCAAATTCTCAATTTCAGCATAAGAATAAGATTTATTTATAACAATATTGATATCCCTAGCTGAAATTGGGAATTTGCTAATTGTTTTAATTTTTGAATGCTTTGACTGTAATGAAATTTTTTCTGGATAGATTTCAAACCCAAAAGCTGATTTCTTAATTAGTTTTTCTGTAATAGAAAGATCTATTTCGCCAATTACTCCGATTTTGTTTTTTTCTATAAATATATCTAGAGCATTTTCATTAAATGGCATTGAAGATCTAGCCTTTTGAAATTGAATATTATGCACACCTAGTGTTTGTAATAATTTAATAATTTCAGCTTTTAATGAATAAAAATCATATTTAAATTTTCTAAGACTCCAGTTCATTTGGGTTTCATGATAATAAATAATTCCAGATAAGTGCATTGATTGCGCAAAACCAATTTTATCTTTTCTAAATACATTACCTATTTCAAAAACTTTTATTGCTGAGTAACCTTTTTTCACATTGCTATTAACTGCAAAAAACAGCTGCTGAAACAGGCTTCCTCTTAATAGAGGCTCATTTTCGTTGATAGGGTTTTGAAGCTCAACTGGAACCCAAGAATTGGAATTTAAATTTTCGAAAGACTCTTGAGAAACAAATGGCATATGTATTAATTCTTTAAAACCAGCGTGAACAAATGCGCTTCTAATTTCATGCAATGTATCTTTTTTCTTATTTTTTAGGATTGGGCCAGACTTTGGATTAGATATGGGAATATTGTTATATCCATAACATCTTAATAACTCCTCATATAAATCTTCCTCTAGCGCAATATCAAACCTGTGGCTAGGATTATCAAATGATAGATCATTTATATTTTTGATAACTGGGTTAAAGTCTAAGTTTTTTAATATACGAACAGCTTGGTTCTCTTTTAGATTAAGCCCAGAAAAATTATTGAATCTTTCTATGTTAAATTTCACTCTTTTCTTCTTGCCCGATTTTGAACATGAATAATAAAGTTCAACTGATTCATATTCAGCTATTTCATTTAATAGAAATAAATATCTTTCTATCGCTAGTTTCTGGATTTCTGGATCTACCCCTCTCTCAAAACGATGGGAGGCATCAGTAGCAAGCCCATAATTTCTAGCTTGATTAACAATTATTTCAGGTTTAAAAAAAGCTGCTTCAACAGCAATGTTTCTAGTCTTTGATGAAACAGAAGATCTCTCACATCCGATGATCCCTGCTATTGCCTGAATTCCAGATTGGTCTTGAATTGTTAGTGTAGAAGATTGAATGTCTTGTGTATCACCTCCTATGACTTGTACTGAATTTCTTTTTAAATCAGGGAACTGCACATTAATTGGAAGATCTAATTTATCTAGATCGAATACATGCATAGGAGCCCCAATTTCAAACATTACATAGTTACCCAAATCAACCAAGGGATGGATTAATGGAACTCCAGCAGACTCTATGAAATTACGTTTCTTTGCATCTAAGTTTTTGACCTTACTCAAACCCTTAACAAGCATTAAGTGATAATTACCACACCCGGAACTATCAATATAATTAATAATTGACTTATTTTTTTTTGGGTTCAATTTTGAAACTTTGAAGCTTTGATTAGATTTTTTTGATTGATAAGCTGCAAATTCTCTTTCCAGACCTTTCAATGAAAGAACATCACCTCGATTAGGAGTTAAATCAAATTCTATAATCTCTCCTTCAATTTCGCATTCAAAACCAACTTGAGTAAAAACATTAGCAAGCTTTTTTTGACTTAGCTTTGTTTTAAGAAAATTCTTTAAGTATGAATATTGAATTTTCATGATGGAAATTGATTTAAAAAATCTAAGTTAGATGAATAAAAATCTCTTATGTCTTTTACTCCGTAATAAAGCATAGCCAAGCGCTCAATACCCATACCAAAAGCAAAACCGCGAAATTTTTTTGTATCTATATTGCAACCTTTAAGAACATTTGGGTGAACCATGCCGCAACCTAGAATTTCTAACCATTCCCTTTTTCTAAATTTAATATCCACCTCTGCTG
>CAYUHD010000059.1:0-7228 GCA_964444385.1 uncultured Gammaproteobacteria bacterium | reverse complement strand
CCGGATTAGCTACTGGCTCTGTTGGAAAAGTTCCAACAAGAGTACTTATTGTTGGAAGAAGCTGATCACCACTTATGAACATATTTAATTCCTGGGAAAAAAAACATAAATGCTCCATCGTATGACCTTGACCCTCAATTGCTATCCAGTTTATACCATTCACATTAATTACATCATCTTCTCTCAATCGATTATACGAATGAGGCAAAGGATGGATAATAGAACCAAAAAAACCAAATTTTTCTACAAAGGATTTAATTTGCTCTTTTGTCATTCCAGCCTGAGTATAAAAATCAATGGCTTCATGTGGAACATTTTCTCCAGTATCTGCAGATAACATTCGACATTGCAAATAATCAGTTCTACTCATACTAAAGGTAGTGTTAAATTTTTTAACAAACCAGCCAGCCATGCCGATATGATCTGGATGCATATGCGTTACCACAACATCTTTTATAGAAAGTTTTTCACTATCAATTAAATTAGTCCAAGCTTTTTTTGTTTCCTCTAGATACATGCCTGTATCAACCAAAGTTAAGTTATCTTTAGCGCCCAAACCCCATAAATTAATATGATTAAGTGACATGGGTAAAGGCATTCTTATCCAGCGAATATGTTGATTTATTGCATGTAAAGTTCCCGATTTTGGAACTACATCAAAGGGAAAAGTTAATCTTGATTCTAAATTCATGATTGATTATAAAAATATTAGATTGTTATACTTTATAAATGGATGAAGATACACAAACGATTAAAAACTTAGGGCTATTTCTTATAGGCATAGGTGGGTTAATTTTTGTACTAGGTATTGTAGCTTATTTAATTATTTAACCCTTAACTTTCCAGGCTTTGAGCCTCGACGCAAGGCCTTTAAAAATTCATTAGCCTCTACAGGCTCTGCAATATCATTGCTACAGATATAATCACTGCTCCAAAATTCTTTCCAAGATGGGAATAAATCATGGAAAAATCCTTCATAATTTTCTTGTCCTGGCCATCGCATTTTATGACTACCAAGAGGCGGTTTATTAATGTCAGTTGCATACCAATACATCGGAAGTCTTTTTTTAAATAACCATCTTCCATCAATTCTGTTATAAGTATCCCAATACAGCATTTGCATTATAATCCATTCATTTTCTGTCTCGTGTTCATTTTTAGAATAGACCAAACCAATAGCTGAATTAGGAGTTTCAAAATCAATGATGTGATTTCCAATATGATGCGATGTGCCAGTAAATTGATCTCTAAATGTTGCATCAGCCCACTTTTTTAATGCTTGACGCCCTCTCTCCTCTTTTCCAACTCTAACATCAGGAACAAATAAATTTACATGCATGTCCAAATCACGCATATCTAGAGTCACAGAGTATTTTGCAGCCAGCTGTCTAATCTCATCCAGAGACTCTAATCGATCTAACCTATCTTCAATATTCACTGATTATCCTGGTGGCCATTGCAGAGGCCTTCCACTTAAAAGATGTAAATGGAGATGAAAAACACTCTGTCCAGCTTTAGCACCATTGTTAGCTACCAATCTAAATGTCTCATCTAAATCAAGATCTCTAGCCATCTCTCCAGCAACCCACAATAAGTGCCCGAGTAGCTCTTTATCTTCCTTGGTTGCATCTGAGAGTTTTGGTATAGGTTTTTTTGGAATAATGAGCAGGTGAGTTGGTGCCTGAGGATTTACATCCTTAAAAACTAGAGATAAATCATCTTCAAAAATAATATCTGCTGGAATCTCTTTATTAATAATTTTTGTAAAAAGAGTATCCATAAATCTTATATTAAATACCTAAATAGCCTAAAACCAACGTAAAAAACTCCTATAGAAATTCCCAAAGCTAAAACAATGAGAAGTAAATCTCTTATAGATTTTAAAAACTGTCCTTCTGGTGAATTTTTTAATAATTGTTGAACTAAAAATAAGAGAGCAATAATGGATAAAAATAATATTATTAAAGTAATCATGATTATTTAAATATAGAGCCTACCGACACCACAAGCAAGGCTAAAGCAATAGCCCAAAACGAACATGCAATGACGTCAGCAAGATAGAATCTTTTTAATCTAAGATCACTTATACCCAGCAAAAAAGGAACAAGAGGTCTTATTGCAGGAATAAATCTTCCTACTAAGACTGTGTAAGGGCCAAAACGATCTAAAAATTCCTGAGTTTTAATGATGGCCTTTTGTCTTTTTTGGATAAATTTTAAATTCAGCAAAGTGGGTCCAATTGACTTACCGAGCAAAAATCCACATACATCTCCCACATGAGAACCAAGGAGAGCAATTCCACATATCCAAGGTAAAGTTAATAATTCAATGTTGTAAAGATAAATGCACAATGAAAACAATATGGCACTTGGCATAAAGCTCCCAGTAATAATCATTGATTCCATAAAACCAAATAAAAAAACAAGCATCCAACCATACTCGGGGTTTGATTCTAAAAAAAGCTGAATTCTTTCAAATGACATGTTTAATTATTTTTTTCTAGCAAAAAATTTTCCCACTGCTTTTAAGTTATCCTCAGAGCCGAATAACTTTTTCATAGCGGTTGCTTCCAATGATCTTGCTATTGCAATATCATCTTGCATAAAGGATTTTAATATAGCTTTTGTTTCAATAATTGAACTAAGTGATTGTTCTTTCAATGCATGGGCATATTTATTTGCCTCAGCAAAAAAATCTTCACCCACATATTTTGCCAAACCTAACTCATAGTATGCCGTTCCATCTATGGAATTTGATTCAAAGAGAAGTTGAGCAGCTTTTTGATATCCTAGTGACTGAAACAGTAAAAAAGAACTTCCCACCTCAGGAGCTAAGCCAAGGTCAGAAAATGGATATTTAATCTTTGCGCTTGGAGATATAAAAACGGAGTCAAAGTGAAGTAGGATTGTAGCTCCTCCTCCGACCGCTGAACCCTCAACAGCTCCTATTAATGGTTTTTTAAAATTAACTAGTGCATCAATACAGGTTTCAAAAGGTTCTTCATACTCATTCCCAGCATCTCCTATCATACAGCTCAAATCAACACCTGAAGAAAAAGTATTCGATGATCCTGTAACTATCACTGAGTAAATGCTCGAATTCTCACTAGCAGAATTTAATTCATCCCTAAAGAGTTCCCACAACTCAGCATCAAATGCATTTTTAGTCTCAGGTCGATTCAAAATAAGGGTGCGAATGCCCTCATTGGTTTCTACTAAAAGCTTACTCACTTTCCTTTAAAGTTAGGCTTTCTTTTTTCAGCAAATGCAGTCAGTCCTTCCATCATATCTTCTGTAGAAAAAATTGGCTGTCCTATTTCTAACTCTTTTTCTAGCGCTTCAGATTCTAAATAACTTTCATCGATTTCTCTCAAAGACTTAACAATAGCTTGAATAGATAAAGGAGCATTAGCACTTACAGTTTCAGCAATCTCCATAGCTTTTTCTAATGCACTTCCATCTTCAACAACATGACCAATCAGACCGAATCTTAAAGCTTCATCAGAAGAAATTCTTCTACCTGTTAATAGCGCCTCAGCTGCAAGAGTGTAGGGAATTTGACGTCTAAGTCGAACTGTGGAACCACCTAGTGGAAATAGGCCTCTTAGAGGCTCGGATAAGCCGAAAACAGCACTCTTGCCAGCAACTCTTATATCGGTTCCTTGTAAGATCTCTGTACCACCTGCAAGAGCAAAACCTTCAACAGCTGCAATAATTGGTTTATTTGGCCTATTATGACGTAATAAAGATTGCCAATGCAGATCAGGAATATCTTTAAGCTTTTCCATCATCTCAGAATCTTCATTACCATCTTTCATGGCACTTAAGTCGGCACCAGAACAAAAAGTTCCCCCAGCTCCAGTTAAAACTGCACAGCGTAAATTTGAATCTTCATCAAGCTTTCTCCAAGCTTCATAGATAGTCACTAACATGCCAGGGCTGAGAGCATTTCGTTTCTCAGGTCGATTAAGGGTAATAACCATAATATGCCCCTTCTCTTCTACTATCGCATGATCTGTATTCATAAGATTCTCCTAATTAATCAAGTGAGGATGAAACAATCCACATTGCAAAAAATTGTGCAGCTCCACCATATGCATGACCCATGGCAATTTTAGCATCCTCAACTTGATGGTCTTCTGCCAAGCCCATGACTTGAAGAGCAGCCTCACCAAAACGTATCATACCAGATGCTCCAATAGGATTGGAAGACAAGACACCGCCTGACATATTGAAAGGGATTTCTCCATCAATAGCTGTTGCATCTTTATCAGTCAGCTTCCAACCTTCCCCTAAATCGCAAAAGCCAAGGTTTTCTAACCACATAGGTTCATACCATGAAAATGGGACATAGATTTCAGCACAATCAATTTCATTGAATGGATTTGAAATACCAGCTTGTTTATAAATATCTTGAGCACAATCAATACCCGCTTGAGGATTTACCTCATCTCTACCTGCAGACAAGGTGCCCTCTGATCTCACTGCCATACCTTTGATCCATGCAACATTTTTTGAACCCACTTGATCTTGAGCAGTAATAACCATAGCGCAAGCTCCATCGGATGATGGACAGCTTTCAAGATATCGTAAAGGGTCCCACAGCATGGGTGTGTCACTGACCATTTTTTCATCAATCCCAGGTATGTGAAGATGTGCTAAGGGATTTTTTAAAGCATTTTGACGATCTTTAGCAGCAACTTTCCAACCAATATGTTCAGGCGCTTCGTATCTGCGAATATATTCTCTCATAAAAGGAGCAAAATAACCGCCAGCACCTGCATTAATGTGAGGCGAAAATGGGTAACGAGGTGATAAAGCCCAGGTAGCATTTGATTCAGATTGTTTTTCAAAGGTAATTGTAAGAACAGTCTTAAATTGACCAGAGCAAACATGAGAGGCAGCAATGACTGCAGTACTTCCCCCAACACTGCCAGCAGTATGAACTCGCAATACAGGTTTGCCTACAGCTCCAATAGCGTCAGCTAAATATAATTCTGGCATGATAACGCCTTCGAACATATCAGGCGCTTTACCAAGAACCACAGCATCAATGGCATCAAATTCTACGTTTGCTGCCAGCATAGCATTATCAATTGCCTCTCTAACCAATCCAGCCATTGAAACATCTCGCCTTTTAGCATCATATTTTGTTTGTCCAACACCTATTACACCTGCTTGAATCATTTTTGTTTCTCCAAATGAACCAGCATGTTGTGCTGTAAACAAGGGCCAGAAGTTGCATGAGCCAACCCATGCTTAAATTGATTTTCTTTTAATGATTCAAAAGTCTTACCAATGGCATCAAGTCCAGCACACATCATCACATTACCAACTAATGGACCACCTGAAAGATTAGTTGGAACATCTACAAGATTTAATAAAGATTTTAAAAAAGGTAGTTCATGGCTAAATTGTGTATGTAATTCAGCGACATCAAATTTTATATTGTTTAGATCCAATTGATCTATAGAAGCCTGCAGAGTATTTGAGCTTGAAAGATTTCTGGAACCAAGATTAGAAGATTCAATCCTATGATCAATTCCTTCTATCAAAATAGGGTGATCTGTAAATTCATACGCTTTATCCTCTGAAGCAATAATCATCGCAGAGGAGCCATCTGATATTGGTGGGCAATCTAGCTTATTTAATGGAGAAGATATCATTGTATTATCTAAATACTCTGACTCATCAATTAAATCAGTGATTAATGCATTTTTATTATTTTTTGAGTTAACTCTCGCCTCAATGACCGCTGCAAGCATTTGTTCTCTGGTGATAATGTTTTGATCAAGCAGAACTCTAGCTTGAAGAGCAGCTAAACTGACACGGTCAGGCCAAAGAGGAGAAATATAATAAGGATCCATTTGCAATGAAATAATTGAATCTAAATCTCCCGGAGATGATTTACCAAATCCATAAATGAGAGCTGTCTCAGCATCACCCATTTGAATTTTTAACATCGATTCATACATAGCCCATGCCGCATCCATTTCTACATGAGATTCTTTTATAGGAGGATTGGTTTGAATAGCAGATAAGCCCTCTACAAACGCAAAAGCTGCCCCCTGCAAATAATCGCAACTTCCAGAGCATGTAAAGTCAATATCGTCCTGATATATACCTAAATCAGCAAATAGTTGATGGACAACTGGCATAATTAACTCAACCTCGTTTAACGCTCCTGCGTTTTGTAGGATAGGATGTTGAGCATAACCAACTATTGCAACCTTTTTCATGATTCTTGAAACCTCAAAGTTGTAACATCAATATCTGGTTCATCGATAGGTGCAAACCATTTGATATTTTCTAAAGAATAAGTCCATTCTTCTTTTGGCTTCCAAACAGCTTGAATGCGCATCCCTATTCTGATTTCTTCGATATCAACTTCTTGTATGAGATGCAAAAATGAAATATTTGTCCCGTCCAATCTAATCATGGCGCAAACATATGGCGGCACAATAGGATTTCCTGGAATGGGAATGTACACAACAGTAAATGATTCTATGCAGCCTTTATCGGTTAATGGAACCTCAATATCAGTTGCAACTCCACATCGAGGACAGCTTCCTCTTGGAGGAACATAGACGGCTTTGCATTTTGGACAGCTCTGGCCAACAATGTTGCCTTCTTTAACTTGATTTAAAAATCTTGTCGTGGCCGAACCAGCCGTATATTGGTATTCCAAATTAATTGGAGATTCTGAATAATCTTTTTGTGTATCTTCCGAGCTCATGTTTCCAAAGTAAAAAATTGAATATCTGTAATTCTCTGTTCCTGAGTTTCAGACCAAGAAGATGTAACCCTTGAGCCGATGTTCAAATCAGATTCGTTACAGTTAGCAACCAGGTGAAGCATAGATGTATCCGCCCCATCAAGTTTTATTAAAGCAAATGCAAATGGCTTTTTAAGTAAATGATGATGTTGAGGATTATCAATCCAACTAAAAGATTCAATAGTGCCGCTAGGGCCAACTTCAATCATGTCACTTAAAGACTCATGGGTATCTGGATCAAATTCAGCAGCAGGAGCAAAAACTTTACCGGTGCTACTTTTTGTTCCTAAAATTTTCTGCTCTCCCAGACCATCAAAAAATTTTGACATCACTGGTCCATTTGAGCGTTTGTAAGTATAAGCAAGCTCAAACGGAGCTCTTAGCAAATCTTTCTGATCATTCATCTTCTTCAACCATTGTATTTTTAGACGTGTCTATTAAAACATGTTTCATT
>CAYUHD010000058.1:0-7231 GCA_964444385.1 uncultured Gammaproteobacteria bacterium | reverse complement strand
AAAGAAACGCTAAACCTTTGATCAGTTTTTCTTACTCAATCTAGATCTACTAAGCAGTTTTTACATGTTAGAAGGGCCTTAGGTTCTCTGATATCCATTAATGTTTCATACAGATCTGTTATTCCATCTAGAGCAGAGAAAATCTTAGGCTCCTTGAAAGAAATTTCAAAATTTTCAAGTAATTCTTTAATGAATAATTCTTCAGGGGAGAGTTCTTGCCCATAATACTCTACTTGGTAATCATCAAGCTCTGTAAGATTTGCAGCATAAGCGACTGCATCATCAATGCCTCCAATCTCATCTACCAAACCTAGCTCTTGAGCGGCTGTTGCTATCCAAACTCTTCCGCCTGCGATTGCTTTAATGTCCTCATAAGATTGAGATCGAGAGTCAGCAACAAAATTAACAAATCTATCATATGCATCGGCACCCCAGCCTTCAAAAATTTTATCTAGGTCTTCATCAATGGCTTGAGTAGGATCCCAACCACCATGCTTCGAGGTAACCACTCCATCAAAATTAACTCCAATGTAGTCCATAGCGTTTTCCAACGTAGGCAAAGCAATCGCCACACCTATAGAGCCTGTGATAGTTGTTGGTTCAGCAAATATGTAATCTGCTGGAGTTGAAATATATACTCCGCCAGATGCAGCATAATCACCCATAGATACAACTACATTAATCCCTTTTCTTTTAGCTTCAAATAATTCATCACGCATCATTTCACTTGCAATGATAGACCCACCAGGGCTATTGACGCGGAAAACAATTGCCTTCGTATTTTCATTTTCATGGGCTGATCTTATTTGTTTCACAATACCATTTGCACCGGCTACTCCAGGAGAAATTTCTCCTTCCATAATGACACCTTCGGCAGTTATCACGACAATCTCATTCTCGCTAAATGTAAAATCATCATCTAATTGATCTGCATATTCTTGATATGAAATATATTTGTAGGTAACAGTTTCAGCTTCTTCATCTTCACCAAAATTTTCAATCATGTACTGACGGAATTCGGGAAAAGATTTTGTACCATCAATAATATTGTTTGAAGTCGCAAAAGCAATGTTATTGATTGCAGCTTCTCCAATGAAGCCAATATAATTATCTGCAAAATATTGGATTTCATCAGAAGTTATTCCACGTCCTTCAGACATGAGAGTTTTCATTTCATCCCAAATAGGGTTAAGCAGGGCTTTTCGTTGCAACCTGTCATTTTCAGACATATCGGTCCTAGTATTACCCTCAACTGCAGATTTAAAATCACCTTGAGAATAATTATGAAAATTAATTTTCAGATTTTCAAAAAGTTCTTTTTGATAAGCTCTCATTCCGCCAAGACCTCTAATGCTTACACTTCCAACAGGATGAACCCATATTTCTGAAGCTTGTGAAGCCATTAAATATGAAGTGGTTGTAAGGCGATCATTAAATGCAATAACTCGTTTTCCAGAATCACGTAAAGCTTTCAACTCTTTTGCAATATTTATTACAGTTGTTGGACCCGCAAATCCAGTTTGAGAAAAATCAATTAGCACAGCGGGAATATCATCATCTTCAGCAATTGCTTGAATCAACTCAATAAAATCTCTTGTTTGAATTTGATTGGATGAAGCATTGCTGGTTATATTTGCAAAAAAATCATCTCCAAATACTTCTTGGTCAACTATAGTTCCTTGCGGGTCAAGAATAAGAACTCTTCCACTTGGGTCTTTTGTTTCGCGCCCAGAAGAGGTTAGTGCTGAGATGATTAAGACTGTAAAAAAAATTAAAACAAATGCTGTACCAAGGTTCAGCATTACAGTTCTCGCTTTTTCTAAAAAACGACCAAGCCAAGCAAAAATAGATTTAAGTGTATTCATAAGCTCTCTCCATGAGAATTAAAAAAATAAAAAACTAAAAAGGGCTGAAATAATGACCCCAAGTAAAGTTATCAAAAAAATTGTTACGATCATTGCGAAAGTTAATAACAATACAGCCATAGAAAAAAGAATAGTTATTAAAGAAAAAATTAATGAAAAAATTGTGAAAAGCATCGAGCTTCCACATATAGCCAGCGTTACCCCTACAATAACCAATAAAACTATTGCTATCATTTTTCTTCCTCATAAATAAATATTTGTTCTAGACTGACTTCAAAGTATCTAGTCATCTTAATAACCAATTTTAATGAGGGGTCAAACTTACCTGTTTCAATTGAGTTAATAGTCTGTCTACTAACTTTTAACAAAGAGGCCAATTCATCTTGGCTAATATTTTTTTTTTGTCGCAGTTCTTTAAGATGATTTTTCATTTAATAAATCAGGCAATATATTTCTTATAAAAGTAATAGCCACCAAGACCTGAACCAACAGCAAATGTTAAAAAGAATTCATAAAAAGTTGGATGGTATTCAAAATATGGAGCTATAACAGTTAATATTGAACCAAAAACTAAGAAACCATAGGCACCACCAGCGAATGTGAAGTTATGATAACTCTTATAAAAATCATCTTGGGCGCTATAGAATTGTTTGTAGAAGTAGGCCCCGATTAAAAAAAATAGAATCATTAACATTCTTATGACAAAAAGACCTGATTCAGATGGCCATGAATCAGTGCTTGGTTCATTTCCAAGAAAACCTATGTGTGACAAGTGAATTCCCCAAAAAAATGATGCTATAAAACCGAATACCAACGATGTTATAAAATTTTTTTTATCTACAGGATTCAAAGACTTAATATCAATCCACATGCCTTTGTGTACAATTTTTGCCATTATTAAATTTTCCTCTTTCTTTTAATTATTCAATATAACGTTTGTATTTAATTACCAAGGAGGAGTTGATTTTAGAACTTCTGGGGAGTTTTTTAACCATAAATGCAAACGCTATAGATGAAATCATATGTAAAGTAAACTTTACTGTCAAGTTTACTTTACATTTAGTTGCTCTCGAGCAGCATAGACAGCCACAACAAATAAGGCAACTATCTCAATTAACTCCAGCCAATTAAGAAAATTGGTATTAGGAAGGCCAAATACGACAAGGCAAGCGCTCATGAAATAAATTAAAATAATAAACCCAAAAATTTGATAGAGTTTTGCTGTTGGTTTTTTAAAAGCCTGATAGGCAAAAATAAGTAGAGGGAATGACCAGATAACTATTCCTACCCATGGAGTTCCTATTATTAATCCTTGTAATAAGTGAGTTGCGAGCAGCGTACCTATTAGTAAAAGAAAATTCTTTCTAAGATTCATTGGAATCAAATTTAAGGATTAGCTCAGCCATTGTATGAGTAAGATTTTTAACAGCTCCTGTTGCTGAATAAAGTAAGATTAGAAGATATTTTTCATGCATAATAGTTTCCTTTTGCAATACTATAAAACATGAAATTTAAATTACCATTAACTTTATTTTGTCTTTTTCTAGTTTCTTGTGAAAAGGGCGATATTGAAATCTTTGACTCAAAACACATTTTTTCATCAAGCCTAAGTGGTAAATGGGTGTTGGTAAATTATTGGGCAGATTGGTGCCCACCATGTATTAAAGAAATCCCCGAGATAGTTTCTTTTTCAAAAAAATATCCTGAAGTTAAAGTTTTTGCTTTTAATTTTGATCGCCTTGAAGCTGAAGATTTAAGACCTCAGATTAAAAAGTTTGGTATTAGCTACCCATCCTTAATTACTCACCCAAGGACACTTTGGGGAATTCAAACCCCAAAAACTCTTCCAGCCACATATTTTATTTCTCCAGATGGTGAAATTGTTTTTAAAAGTTTAAAACCTCAAGATCAAGAGAACTTATCTTTGGTTTATGAAGAATTACAAAATGGAGCTTAGGTAGTTTTTTTTGATTAAAGATTCAGGGTTTACTTTATTCCCATCAAAGTAGACGGTCCAATGCAAATGGGGCCCTGTTACTCTTCCGGTTGAGCCAACAAGACCAATTTCGTCAGATTGTTCAACTAAATCGCCTAGCTGTGCTTTTATTTCGCTCATGTGAGCGTAGGAAGAAAATAATCCATAACCATGATCAAGGATTAGAGTATGGCCAGTATAAAAATAATCACCCATTAAAACGACTCTCCCTTTTAAAGGTGCAATGATAGGAGTGCCAATGTTGCCATTTAGATCTAGTGCTAGATGCGCAGACCGTGGTAGTCCATTTATATATCTTTGTTTGCCAAATGGTGTTGTAATAACACCAGGGACTGGAGCAATAAAATTAAAAGAGGGGGTAATCTCTGTTGTAGAAATGCTTAAAGCTTGCTTGATTTCTATTGCCTCTTTATTGGCTCTGGCTTGATCTGCTTTACTTAAGGTAACTTTGCTCTGGTCGGTAATAGTAATTCTTGATTCACCAAAATTGACCCACTTTACTTTTACATTCACATGATGCCGCTTAATTGTTAGGTCTTGTTTCACAAATGGCAAGCTAACAAGTTGTTTAGTTCCTGAAGAAGTTTTAAAGGTTAGCGCATTTATTGTTTGTGCATTCTTTAGAGCTGGAATTGAAATAATTTCACCGCTTTGACCTTCAAATAAATTACTTGAAAATGTTTGCAAGCTTATGAGGGCAAAGAAAACTATAAAATTTAGGACATTAATTTTTTTTAGAAACATCTGAGCTAAAGCCTCCATCTGCAAGACGAGTGTTTATGGTATCGCCAACCTTTACATCTTTTGAAGATTTTAAAGCTCGACCTTCCTCATTCATTACTATTGCGTAACCTCTGTCTAAAATAGCCAAAGGATTCACAGCCTTTAGGTTAGAAGAAATGCTCTCAAGCAGTAATTTTTTTCTATCAATTATATTTTTAATTTGAAGATTCAATGACTTCAACTCAGTCTTGAGAAGGTCTTGAAGCTTTTCAAATTTTTGTAAAGCACTCGATTGAAAAATTTGTACTGTTGTTAGTTGAAAACTTTGCTTCGCATTAACCATGATATTTTGCATCATCCCTGAGAGGCGTATTTCAATATTATCTAAAGATTGCGATTGCTCTTTAAGCATTGTTAAGGGGTTCTTTAGATTTTTTGATGCAAAGAGAATATTTTGGCTTTTCTCAGATAAGCTTAATTGAATGAGATGACTCAGATTTGCTTCCCATTCATTAAGCTTGTCACTGAGTTGAAAATAATATTCTGTTACTAGTTCAGCAGCAGCGGTAGGGGTAGGGGCTCTAAGATCAGATACAAAATCTGTTATTGTGAAATCTATTTCATGACCAACTCCAGAAATAATAGGTAAAGGATAGTCATATATTTCTCTTGCTAAGCTCTCATTATTAAAAGCCCATAAATCCTCAATTGACCCACCACCCCTACAGATAATAATTACATCAAAAGCATTTTTAGGATTTAGGTTGTTATAGTGCAAAGCATTATGTAATGCAGCAATCAATGTTCTTGGGGCAGTGTCTCCTTGAACTATCGCAGGGATTAAAGAAACTTGGCTTATGGGGGCACGCCTTTGAATTGTCGTTAGAACATCTTGAAATGCTGCAGTTGATTCAGAGGTTATGATTCCAATGTGCTTGGGTTGTTTTGGAAAGAGTTTTTTAATTCCTTGGTCAAACAATCCTTGTGCATCTAGTTTTTTCTTTAGTTCCTCAAATTGATGCATAAGGTTTCCAGCTCCTGCGGGCTGCATTGAGCTGACGATTAATTGATAATCTCCTCGCGGGGCATAAAGACTAACTTGTCCTTTTAAAATACATTGATCACCATTTAGGGGCTCAAAATTCAATCTTGAGTTTTGATTTCTAAACATGGCGCAGCGAATAGCTCCATCTTCATCTTTTAAGGTAAAGTAAATATGCCCTGAAGAAGGGTGAGCCATATTTGAGATTTCACCTAGAACAGATACATCTCTAAATTGATTTTCTAGGAGTTTTTTTGCCTGTTGGTTAAGTTGTCCAACAGAGATAATTTCATCTCCTTGTTCTACAATGTCGGAACACATAAACGAAGTATATATCGATGTCATTACAATTAAAGTCAGCAAAGAATTTTTTTATCCTGAGTCTCGGAGCTAGTTTAATTGGACTTGCTCCATTATTTGTTAGATGGAGCGAATTATCCCCATCTTGGACTATGTTTTATCGCATGTTTTTAGCCCTTCCTTTTTTAGCCCTTATAAATTTTTACTACAATCGTTCCCAAGCTTTTAAATTAAAAAATAACAAGAATTTGATCCTTGCAATTGTTGCTTCTTTTGCATTTGCATCAGATATGAGTGCTTGGCATTGGAGTCTTCAATTTACCTCAGTTGCTAATTCAACAATCCTAGTAAATACCGCACCAATATACTTGGTTCTTTTCGGTGTTTTTTTATTTAAAGAACCCATTTCTAGAAAATTTCTTTTATCTTTTGTTTTAACTTATATCGGTGTTATAGGACTGATCTATTTTTCAAGCTCAAAAACTGAGGGGGCATTATTAGGTGATGCAATGGCTTTGATGGCTGCATTCTTATATGCCACTTATTTATTGATCATCTCTCGTTTAGGCAAGGAGAGTTCTATAAACATAATCTTCTATACAACACTATTTACTAGTATTTTTGGATTAATTTTTGCTTTGTTTGAATCAAGAGAATTTTTACCTAGCTCTTCAATGCAATTCTATAATTTATTAGCCATGGCAATTTTATGCCAAGCTGGAGGCCAGTTTTTTATTACTTACAGTTTACCTAAAATTAAAGCTACCTTTGGGTCTATTGGCTTGTTGATGCAGCCGATTATAGCAACCATTTTTGGGGCTATATTACTTTATGAGTATTTAAATTTTGTCCAATTAAGCTTTGTTATACTTGCTTTAATTGGTATATATTTTGCTAGATTAGAGATAAAACCCACAAAGGAGGTGAGGCATGAAACCTAAAACTAAAGCACAAGAGCTAGGTTTTCTTTCAAGAGATTATGCTGTGGCAAAAGATAAAAAAAATTGGCTAGCTTTGTTTGATAAAGATGCCATTGTTCAGGACCCAATTGGAAAGAGCCCCTTGGATCCAGAGGGTCATGGCCATCAAGGCATAGTGGCTATAGAAAAATTTTATGACACAGTAATAGCTAATGGAAATATTGAATTTAATATTTTGGAGTCTATCCCGTGCGCAGATGAGTGTGCCAATTATGCAGAGATAGTAAATCTTGTGGGCGATGTAAAAATTGAAACAAACATGATTGTAATTTATCGTGTAAATTCCAGTGATAAAATAGTATCATTACGGGCCTTTTGGGATTAC
>CAYUHD010000057.1:0-7370 GCA_964444385.1 uncultured Gammaproteobacteria bacterium | reverse complement strand
TTATGATTCATCATCCTTTGGGAGGTTTTCAGGGCCAAGCTTCAGATTTTGAGATACATGCTATAGAGATGCTTTTAGTTAAACAAAGGGTTAATGAAATACTCTCTAAGCACACAGGTAAGACTTTGAAGAAAGTTGAGCAGGACACTGATAGAGATAATTTCTTAAATGCAAAGGAAGCCAAGAGCTATGGCATAATCGATGAGATACTAGAAAGTAGGCCAAGTTCAAATGGAAAATAAAGACATCGATAAATTAGTTTGCACTTTCTGTGGTAAAGGCCAAGAGGATGTCCGTAAGCTTATTGCTGGACCTAGTGTATACATTTGCGATGAGTGTGTAGATCTTTGCATCGATATTATAGAAGAGGAAGTTAAAGCTGATGATGAAGAAGTTCTTGATATTTTACCATCTCCATTAGAGATTTTTAAGCAGCTTGATGATTATGTTATCGGTCAAGAAAAAGCTAAAAAGACTCTTTCAGTTGCTGTCTATAATCACTACAAGCGTTTAAGATCCAATGCTAATAAAGATGAAATTGAGTTACAAAAAAGTAACGTTTTATTGCTTGGACCTACTGGTAGCGGGAAAACACTTTTAGCCCAAACATTAGCTAGAGTTTTAAATGTTCCATTTACTATAGCGGATGCAACTACTTTAACAGAGGCTGGTTATGTGGGTGAGGATGTTGAAAACATTATTCAGAAGCTGCTACAAAAATGTGACTATGATCCTGATAAAGCTGCTCTTGGAATTGTTTATATTGATGAAATTGATAAGATCGCTCGCAAGTCAGATAATCCATCAATTACTAGAGATGTTTCTGGTGAAGGTGTTCAGCAAGCTTTACTTAAACTGATAGAAGGAACTGTGGCTTCTATTCCCCCTCAAGGTGGCAGAAAACATCCTCAACAAGAATTTATTCAAATCGATACTTCAAATATTTTATTTATATGTGGTGGAGCTTTTTCAGGTATTGATGAGGTCATCAAACACCGTACAGATAAATCTGGAATTGGGTTTGGTGCGGCTGTTAAAGATACTCAGTTATCTGTCACCTCAATTATAGATACATTAGAACCTGAAGATTTAGTCAAATTTGGCTTGATCCCGGAATTTGTAGGTAGACTGCCCGTCATCTCAACTTTACATGAGCTAGATGAGAAAGCATTGGTAAGAATTCTTCAAGAACCAAAAAATGCTCTAGTAAATCAATATAAATATTTGTTTGATATTGATGAAGTTGAGTTAGATTTCAGAACTGAAGCGTTGCTTCAGATTGCAAAAAAAGCACTGAAACGAAAAACGGGTGCCAGAGGTTTAAGATCAATTATGGAAGAGCTTTTAATGGATACAATGTTCGAGCTTCCGAATATTGATTTAGAAAAAGTAATTGTAGATGAGAACTCTGTTTTGCATGCAACTAATCCAATTAAGGTCTATAAATCTTCTAAGAAAAAATCGTCGTCTGCTGGTTGAATTTAATTAATTCTCCCTCATTATATTTATATGGCTAATATTAAATATGATCTTCCACTTATTCCTTTAAGAGATGTTGTTGTCTTCCCAGGAGTTGTTTCAACTCTTTTTGTAGGAAGAAATAAATCAATTCATGCATTGAATGCAGCCATGGCTGGAGAAAAGAAAATTATTTTAGCTGCTCAAAAAGATGGGTCTCTGGATGCGCCTTTGTTCGATGATTTGTTTAAGGTTGCAACTATTGCCAATATCTTACAATTAATAAAATTACCTGATGGAACTGTAAAAGTTTTAGTTGAAGGCTCGAATAGGGCTCAAATGGAGTCCCTAAGATCAGATTCAAAATATTCCAAAGTTAGAGTAAACCTTATTACAGATCCAGTAATTGATTCAAAAGATGGAGAAAACCTTGCAAGATTTATTAAAGCTAAGTTTCATGATTTTATAAAAATTACCAAGAAAATCGCCCCTGAAGTTCTTGCATCGATTGATGCATTGGATGATTTGTCTAGAATTATAGATTCAATAGCTGGCCATTTACCAATGGAAATAAAGCAAAAACAAGAAATTCTTGAGACAGTTGATTTCCAATTAAGAGCTGAAATTCTAATAGCTTTTATAGAATCTCAATTAGATGTCATGGATGTCGATAAGAGAATTCGAAATAGAGTTAAAGGTCAGATGGAAAAATCGCAACGAGAGTATTATTTAAATGAACAAATTAAGGCTGCTCAAAAAGAATTGGGTGATATTAGCGAAGAAGGGGATGAGATATCGCAATTAGAAAAAGATATTGCTAAAGCAGGTCTGTCAAAGGAGGCTTTAAAAAAAGCAAACAATGAATTTACCAAGCTCAAGCAAATGTCCCCTATGTCTGCTGAGGCATCAGTTGTACGGTCTTATTTAGATTGGCTAACTGCCATTCCTTGGAAAAAAAGAAGTAAAGTTAAATCAAACTTGAAGTCTGCAATTCAGATTCTAAATGAGGACCATTTTGGTCTTGATGAAGTTAAAGAAAGAATTTTAGAATATTTAGCAGTTCAACAAAGAGTTAAAAAGTTAAAAGCACCAGTCTTGTGTTTGGTTGGACCTCCTGGAGTAGGTAAGACATCTCTTGGACAATCTATTGCAAGAGCTACCAATAGGAAATTTGCTCGTATGTCATTGGGTGGAGTTAGAGATGAGGCAGAAATTAGAGGACATCGCAGGACTTACATTGGATCTATGCCGGGTAAAATCATTCAAAAGCTTTCAAAGGTTGAGGTAAAAAATCCATTATTTTTACTCGATGAGATTGACAAAATTGGTATGGATCATAGAGGTGATCCTGCTTCAGCATTATTAGAAGTATTAGATCCAGAGCAGAATAATACTTTTTCAGATCATTACCTAGAAGTTGATTTTGACCTTTCAGAGGTTATGTTTGTTTGTACTGCAAACACATTAAATATTCCTGGAGCACTACTTGATAGAATGGAGATCATTAGACTGCCTGGTTACATAGAGGATGAAAAACTTAATATTGCAAAACAATATTTAATTCCAAAACAACTTAAAAGAAATGGACTTAATGAGAAAGAAGTCAAGCTTAATGATAAATCAATTTTGGATATAATTCGTTACTATACAAGAGAGGCTGGGGTCAGGGGTCTTGAAAGACAGATTGCTAAAATATTTAGAAAATCAGTAAAAGAGAGAGTTCTTACGGATCTAAAAAAAATTAAAAGCTCTATCAATATCACGCCAAAGAACCTTGAGAAATATTGTGGTGTTCCTAAGTTTAAATTTGGAGAGGCTGATGTTGAAGATATTGTTGGCAAGGTAGCTGGATTGGCATGGACTGAAGTCGGTGGTGAGTTATTAACAATTGAGACGTCTTATGTGCCAGGAAAAGGTCAAGTGATTAAAACAGGTTCATTGGGTGATGTGATGCAGGAATCTATTCAAGCAGCATTGACAGTTGTTAGATCGAGATCAGAAAAGTTAGGTATCCCAAGTAATTTTTATGAAAAATTTGATGTACATATTCATGTTCCTGATGGCGCAACTCCCAAAGATGGTCCTAGCGCAGGCATTGGAATGTGTACAGCTATGATTTCAGTTTTTACTGGCATACCTGTACGTTCAGATACAGCTATGACGGGTGAGATTACTTTGCATGGTCAGGTAACAAAAATTGGCGGTCTTAAAGAGAAGCTTTTGGCTGCTAAAAGAGGAGGTATAAAGAGAGTCATTATCCCGGAAGACAATTCAGCTGATTTAAGAGAAATACCTTCTCAAATTACACATGCGCTAGAAATTCTTCCCGTGCGTTGGGTTGATGAGGCTATCGCTCATGCTCTGATCTTAGAACCAAAACCTATTAAAAAAAAGCGCTCTTCTAAAAGTTTAACCAAACCAAAACCATCCAGTGCTCGATCAAGTTCTAGAAAACCCCATTAGAATAGCTTTTAAAGCTTGACATTTCTTCTGTGATAGCTTTTCATAGACTTAGGTACATTAATTAACCAGAGGAGAATTCAATGAACAAATCAGATTTAGTAGATGCAGTTGCTTCATCAACAGACGGCACCAAAGCTTCAGCTGGAAGAGCTGTTGATGCGGTTTTAGATAATATTGGTGATGCGTTAGGCAGAGGCGATTCAGTTTCACTTGTAGGTTTCGGAACTTTTTCTGTCAGACACAGAGCTGCTAGAGAAGGAAGAAATCCACAGACAGGTGCTTCAATGCATATTGCAGCTTCAAAAGTTCCAGGCTTTAAAGCTGGTAAAGGATTGAAACAAAAAGTTAAATATTCTTAATTAACTATATATTAAAGGTCTTTTTAAGAAAGGGTGCATAAGCACCCTTTTTTTATGTATCATTGTTACCTTTCAAAAAGGGTATAGTTCATATGTTAGAGTCAGTTAGAAATTTCTTATCAGGCAAAAGAGTTATAGTCATTGTAATACTTCTTGCTATCCCGTTTGTTTTTTTTGGGTCAACTTCATTTGGAACAACTTTTACTAGTTTTGGCACTGTGAATGGTGAACCTGTCACTCAAATGGATGTAAACCTTGCCACCAGCCGAGTTAGTCAAAGACTTCAATCTATGTATGGTGAGGAATTTTCGTTAGATGATTTAGATGAAGAGGTTTCATTGGGTTTAATTAAAAATGAAATTATCAATCAAAAGACTCTTCTCTCTCACGTAAGAAAACTTGGCCTTATAGTATCTGAAAAAAAAGCGAAACAAGAAATTATTAATGACGATATATTTCAAGGTGACAATGGTTTTGATCAAACACTTTTTGAGTCTTCTATCCGGGCCAATGGTTGGACACCTGAAGAATATATTAATCTTGTAAGAGAGAGCATTTCATCAGATAAGCTCATCACAGCTATGGGTGCAACCGCTTTTCCTATAGAAAGTGATATCGAGGCTTTAGCTTCTATGCTTGAGACTTCTAGAGATATAGATTTTATAAAAGTTGATAAAAAAATTTTAGTCAACCAACAGCAAGCCAGTCTTGAAGAAGGTCAGGAATTTTATGATAAAAATCCATTTTTATTTCTTTCAAAAGAACAAAGAGACTTTTCATATCTCGTTCTAACTTACGATGCTTATAAGAAACAAGTTCAAGTTCCAGATAATTATATTGATGAGGCTTATGCAGATTATCTTAGTGATGTAGAAGGGCAAATACAAAATAAAATTTCACATCTTATGATTGAAAAATCAAATTATGAGAATCCAGATCAAGCTTATAGAAAAATTAATTCTATTTATCAAAATATTAAATCTAAAGAAATATCATTCGAAGAGGCAGTATCTGTATCTAGCGAGGATCTAGCTTCTAAAGATTCTGGTGGTGATTTAGGTTTTTCTTCCGGAGATGCTTTTCCCGAGGAGTTTGAGAATGCAATTTTGTCCATGGACCTTGACTCTATAAGTTCAATAATAGAGCTGGAGGATTCCTTGCATATTTTAAAATTAACTGAAGTTATAAGGCCTCAGATTAAAACTAAATCAGAAATCTCTCAAGAAATATTAGATGAACTTGTGGATGTCGAAGCATTGGCCTTGATGCAAGATAATTTCTTGGAATTAGAATCATTGGTCCTAGAAGGGGCGACTCTTAATGTGTTGGCCGAATTTATTAATGCTCCAATTCAAGTTACGGGCTTAAAAAATATTGAAGGCATTGAACTAAATGGCTTTACTGACATAACTTCTTCAGAATTATTTGATTCTTCATTGTTGCCCAACAAAATTGAGATTTTTGAAGGTGATGAAAGTTATGCTTTTGTAATGATGACCCAGGCACTGAAGCCATCTGTTCAACCTTTTGCTGATGTTGCTGATTTAGCTATTGCAGAAGTTCGTGTTGAAAAAGCTAATAAAATTCTTGAGGAATTCGCTTTAGTTGCGGAAGGAGTTATTAATGGTGAAGACATGCTTCCAAGTAAAAAAGGATTTTCTCAAGAGAATTTTAAAAGGGTAAAAAGATTTTCTTCATTGCTCCCATCTGAAATTATAAACTCAACATTTGAATCCCCAGTTGGTAGTGTAGTTTCAAGTGAAGCTTTTAACGGAGATCGTTATTGGGCTAAGTCCTCAAATGAGTCAATACCTACAATAGATCAGTTGGGAGAATCAGTTGAGCAATATCAAGCTTTTTATAATGAGAGTTTAGGACAGCAATTTTCAGGGTTTATTGATCGAGCATTTAAGAAAGACCAAAAAGTTCGTTTAGAAAATTTTATAGCTAACTAATCAGCGTATTCTTCTATAGACATTGCGGCAGTATTAAAGCCTCCATCAACATAAGTTATTTCACCTGTGATTCCGCTTGCAAGGTCGGAGCACAAAAATGCTGCG
This sequence comes from uncultured Gammaproteobacteria bacterium, assembly GCA_964444385.1. GTDB lineage: Bacteria > Pseudomonadota > Gammaproteobacteria > Magnimaribacterales > D2472 > D2472. Next base: position 1,030 of record CAYUHD010000057.1, on the reverse strand, counting down.
ACATTACCCACCTCTAGAGTAGTTACAGCTCTTCTTAGGGGCGCTCTTTTTGCATAATTTGTTAACATTTTTCTAAAATTCTTAACCCCCATGGCTGCAAGAGTTTTAATTGGTCCTGCTGAAATAGCATTCACTCTGATTCCATCTGGTCCCATTGCTGCGGCTAAAAATCTAGTATTTGCCTCTAAACTTGCCTTTGCAAGGCCCATAACATTGTAATTAGGAAGGGATTGTAGAGATCCTAGATAGGTTAGTGTTAAAAGGGCTGCATTTTTATTCAGCATTGGCTTTGCCCCTTTAGCCATTGCAGTAAAGCTATACGAACTTATATCGTGAGCTATTTGAAAACCTTCTCTAGTAGCGGCATCAACAAAGTTGCCTTCAAGTTCATGCGCTGGTGCAAATCCTATAGAGTGGACAAATCCGTCAAATGATTTCCATTTCTTTGATAAGTTTTGGTACATCTTTGCAATACTTTTATCAGAGGCAACATCACATTCAAATAACAAATCAGAACCAAGATCTGTAGCTATCTTTTCAACGTTTCCTTTTAACCTTTCATTTTGGTATGTAAAAGCTAGCTCAGCTCCTTGAGTATGCATCGCTTGAGCAATGCCTGCAGCTATGGAGTGTTTATTAGCAAGCCCAGCAATTAGAATTTTTTTATTTTGTAACATTATTTTAAGAATTTTTTACCTATTTATAATTATCCTCATTATATATGACTTAGATAATCTTTTTTATGCTAAGTTTTCTTCAAAATAAGGATAAATAAAAGTTGACATATTGTGCCAAAATGGCAACAATTAGCGTTACTAACAAACTTTTAGGGAGTTTATATGTCGAATATAGTTAAATTTTCATTGGTTGCAGTCCTTTCTCTGGGCCTGATGCCGAATTATTCTTTTGCCCAAGAAGCTGATTCTGAAGACGTAGAAGAAGTAATCGTTACAGGTTCTAAGATCAAAAAATCAGTTTTTGATAGTTCTAAACCACTAGAAATCGTCTCTGCTGACGCTATCGAAAGAAC
>CAYUHD010000056.1:0-7811 GCA_964444385.1 uncultured Gammaproteobacteria bacterium | reverse complement strand
AGACCTTTTATTGGCGCCCATAAAAGACTTAAAGCATTAATCAACCATCACGAACTATCATTAGAAAAATTATATGTTCTTCTAAGTACCCCCAAGAGAGCTGTCGATGTTTTTGATGTTCTATTCAAAAGAGAAATTGATGATACCAATCTAATTATGGCAACTGGTGAGTCCTTAGCTCACTTAAATTGTTTGATATATCGCGGCTTAATTAAAAAAACTCTTGATAAAAATGAGCATTGGTACGAGCAGAACTAAACTTACTTCAGAAGCTAAAGCATGGATTCTTTATGATGGAGGTAATTCTGCATTCGCCACAACTGTAATTGCAGCTTTTTTCCCAATATTTTTTAATGATTTTTGGGCTTCTGGTCTTGATGCTGAAGTAAAAACAGCATATCTTGGTTGGGGCCTAACCATTTCAAATTTAGTACTTTTATTCACTTCGCCATTCATTGGAGCATTAACAGATGTCTCTAGAACAACAAAAATTTTATTTACGGGTTTTGGAGCTATCTCAATTATCTCTGTTGCAGTTTTGTACTTTGTGCCGGCAGGTTCATGGCTTCAAGCTTTAATTTTTTTTGGTATTGCTAATTACTGTTTTGCTGCTGGCAATACCTTGTATGACAAGATGTTGGTTCAAGTTTCTGATGCAACTAATATTGCTCGAATATCTAGTTATGGTTTTGCATTTGGTTATCTTGGTGGGGGTTTGTTATTTCTTGTAAATGCAGCTATGACAATCAAACCAGAGTTTTTTGGTTTAACCAGTGTTGCTGATGCTGTTAGATGGTCTTTTTTAAGCGTATCTGTTTGGTGGACTATATTTTTGATCCCTATTTTATTAAAAATTAAAGATAGAGGAGTTAGCTTACCAGGATCTTATTTTAAGCTGACCTATTCAAAAGTTTTCAATACTTTGCGAACTGTCTCATCAAAGAAAAATATTTTTATTTTTTTGGTAGCTTTTTTTCTATATATAGACGGAGTTCATACCATTATGGCAATGGCAGCAGATTTTGCTCTTAATTTGGGGCTACCTAGCAGCGATGTAATTGTGGCACTTATTTTAGTTCAATTTGTTGCTTTTCCAACTACTTTATTATGGTCAAAGTTTGCATATAAATTTGGCGATAAGAATACATTGCTTTTTACAATTTTGCTTTATTTGATTGTTATTGCATATTCCGCATTCCTTTCTGACGCCATTGAATTTTATATTCTTGCCTGTATGGTTGGAGCAATTCAAGGAGGCATTCAATCTATTTCTAGAAGTTATTATGCAACCCTTATACCTCAAAATGCATCTGGCGAGTATTTTGGTTTTTATAATATGTTTGGACGAGCTGGAGCATTTATGGGACCAGCATTAGTGGCAATTTTTGTTACTTTTTTCCAAGATACAAGATATGGCTTGATACCTATAGCTGCACTGTTTATCATAGGTGCCCTAATCCTGATGAATGTTAAAAGTAACAATGAATCTTTTCAGTCGTAACTCAATTATCTTATATAGCCTTTTAGGTTTGGTAAGCTTATTTTTGGCTGGTTTTATAAGAAATTTTCTTGAATTCAATATGTGGTTAGAGGTTTTTATTACCACTTGGGTAATTATTCCGATGTATATATTCGCAAGAAAAATTTTTTCAAAGTTTCTTCAAAATTGATTTAAGACTTGCCTAATTTTTAAGGTGTATGATTTACCTATGAATTGGTACAGAATCAAAACATCTTTCATCGGCATCAAAAGACTCATTACTCTGTCCAAAGAAGATAAGCAGGCTTGCATTGATGCATATAAATTTTTTCAACGTATGCAGGATGGAAAAAAAACCGAGACAGCAGATGAAACAAAAGCTGTAGCAGCATATTACAAAGTTTTAAATAATATGCTTTCAGTATTTGATTTAGAAAAACTATACATTCCCCCACAGCTAGATGATTCTCAAGGATTGTATGGAAACCAGTTGCTTTGCGAGCAAGCTCTTTTAAATGAATTAAATTTAAACGATTCTCCATCATCTCATTTATTGGATATGGGTTGTGGTAGAGGTAGAATTGCACACTACTTTGCTTCACTTACCGGAGGTCAAGTATCTGGTTATAACATTGACCCAAACCAAATAGAGAATGCTGAAGATTGGGCAAGAGAGACTAAGATGAGCGATAGGCTTCATTTTAAAGTTGGTGATCACCATGCTCCCTTGGAATATGATTCAGAAAGCTTTGACGGTTGTTTTTCATTTCAAGCTGTTTGGCCTTTTTTTAAGAAAGAAGAATTAGATAGTTGCGCTCGTGAAATGTTTAGAGTTTTAAAACCAGGTTCTAGATATGCCTGCTCAGAGTATTTGCTGTCTCCTTATTTTGATTGGAATAACGACGAGCATGTAAGTCTTCATAAAAAATATCTTCCAACTCTTGCTGCAACTCAATCCATGTATCCTGCCGATGTTTGTAGTGCCTTAGAAAGAGCTGGGTTTAAAATTCTATTATCAGCCCCATCTAAGAGCCCAGCATGGCCAATATGTGAACAAAAACGTAATTTAATTTGGAGAGTTCGAAAAGTTATCAGATTTTTTCAACGTCTTAAATTAATTCCTTCCTGGGTAGAGGAATCTTTGGATTTACTTCAAACAGGCGGTCAGTCATGGACAGATGCTGAAAAAGCTAAAATTGCTGATTTAAATTGGAGAATTGTTGCAGAGAAGTCTTAAAGGAATTTTAAGATAGAAGATCTTTAAGAAGTTTTGGTCTATCGGTAATAATCCCATCTACACCAAGACTTATTAATTTTTGCATAGTTTCAGCATCATTAATTGTCCAAACATGAATTTTCAAACCAATGCTTTGAACGTATTTAACAAATCTATTTGTAACTAGTTTGATCCCATATTGGTATATAGGAATTTGTAAACAGTCCCCTGGAATTTCTTTTTTGTATAGGCCAAAACTTGATAATAAAAGTTTGAATACTTCCTTTGGCCCCATTGAAAGACATATACTCGGGAACATACCTTTAACTGTTTTCAATCTATTGCTATTAAAACTAGCGATACAAATTCTATCAAAAGCATTCAAAGCCTCTATGACTCTCATGGTTGGAATTGCAACCTCATTAGTTTTTATGTCAATTTGAAATAGTGTATTTGGATATTTTTTAAGAGCTGTTTCTAACTTTGGGATCTGGTATAAATCGAATAATTTTAATTTTTCGATTTCTGTGCTGTGAAGAGAATTAAAAATAGTATCCTTTTTAAATAACCTGTTTAAATCATCATCATGGAATATGTATGGGATTCCATCAGCCGAGAGTTGAACGTCGGTTTCAATGTATGAGCATCCCATTTTTATAGCATATTCAAAAGATTCCAGAGTATTCTCTGGAGCTTCAATGCTTCCGCCTCTGTGAGCAGAAATTGCAACTCCAGGTATCTTTAAATATGGGTGAAGGGACATTTCATTATTGTACTTAGATTGGTGTAAAATCACACAAAGTCTACTCGAAAGATTGTAGGCCAAAATATATAGTAAATATGACAGAACAAGATATCTTAGTTCAAGAAGGGATGAATCTGCTCTATAGCGGTATGGGTGTTGTCTTTAGTTTTCTTATGCTGTTAATAATTTTGGTTAACTTATTAAGAATGTTTTTTGCATTCATACCTCAAAAAAGCAATGTTAGCAGTGGTGATATTGAATCACCAATACCTGTTGCAAATAAAATTCATCATAGAATTATTAAAGAAGTGCTTACGGGAATTAGATCATGACAGAATCTAAGAAAATTGGAGTTACTGAAGTAGTTTTAAGAGATGCCCATCAATCATTGCTTGCAACTAGATTTAGGTATCGAGACATGGAAGCTGTTTTAAAGAATCTTGATGAAGTTGGTTTTTGGTCAGTAGAATCATGGGGTGGCGCAATATTTGATTCATGCATAAGATATCTAGGGGAAGATCCTTGGGAAAGGATTAGAAAAATTAAATCCATGATGCCTAATACTCCCCAGCAGATGCTTTTGAGAGGACAGAATTTATTGGGCTATAAACATTACTCTGATGATGTGGTTAATAAATTCGTAGAATGTTCTAAAAAAAATGGTGTTGATGTTTTTAGAGTATTTGATGCTTTAAATGATCCAAGAAATTTACATCAAGCATTGCAAGCTGTAATTGGAGTTAAAGGGCATGCACAGGGCACAATTTCATTCACAACAAGCCCAGTCCATACAGTAGATTTATGGGTAGATCTTGCAAAAAATATTCAAGACATGGGAGCTCATTCACTTGCTATTAAAGATATGGCTGGTTTACTTAAACCATATATTGCCTTTGAGCTAGTTTCTAGACTTAAAGAGGAGCTCGAGATTCCTGTTCACATGCACTGTCATGCAACAACAGGCATGTCAGTAGCCACTGGTGTTAAAGCAATAGAAGCTGGATTAGATAATATTGATACTTCTATCTCTTCTATGAGCATGACTTATGGACATACTCCTACTGAAACAATTATTAGTATTTTAGATGGAACCAATAGAGGTACTGGATTAAATCTTGATAAATTAAAACCCATTGCTGAGCATTTCCAAGCTATAAGGAAAAAATATAAAAATTTTGAAGGATCACTGCGAGGGGTTGATGCTCGTATATTAACGTCACAAGTTCCAGGAGGAATGTTAACCAATCTTGAAAATCAACTTAAAGCTCAGGACTCTATAGATAGATTTGATGAGGTGATCCAGGAGATTCCTAAAGTGAGACAAGATTTAGGGTATATACCTCTAGTAACACCAACATCTCAAATAGTTGGGACTCAATCAGTAATAAATATATTATCTAATTCAAAATATTCCACTATCACTAATGAAGTGAAATCTTTATTGAAAGGGGAATATGGGGCAACTCCAGCTCCAGTGAATAAAGAATTGCAGCAACAAGGTATAGGAGATAGCGCGGTCATAACATGTAGACCAGCAGATCTTTTGAATGATGACTTCCAGTTAGTTAAAGAAGAATTTAAAAAAGTTATTGCTGAAAACAATATTTTATCCGAAGCATCAGATGAAAATGTTTTGATTTATGCAATGTTTCCAGAAATTGGGCTTAGCTTCTTAGAAAATGTGGATAATCTAGATTATTTTGAGGCAGAGCCAATAGAGATTACTGAGCTAACAGACTCTTCATATTTAGTTACAGTAGATAATCAAGAATATTCTGTTACGTTGAATTCAGATAATTCTATAAAAATTCATGATGGTTCTGAAATAAAAGAAGTTGTATCTGTTCCATCCGTTCAGTCTGAAACTGGTGAAGTTATTGAAGCGCCTTTGGGCGGGAATATTTTTAGAACTATTGTTTCCGAGGGCGAATCTGTTGATATAAATGCAACAGTTTTAATTTTAGAAGCTATGAAAATGGAAACAGAGATTAAAGCTCCTTCAGCTGGAATTATTTCAGCAATATTTGTTAAACCTGGAGACACTGTAAAACCAGGAACACCTTTGTTTGAAATTAAAAACTAATGAATTTAGAAGCTATATTTTCAAATTTAGGAATTTTTAGTTTAACTTCTGGTCAATTAATAATGTTAGCGGTTGGGCTGTTAATTCTTTATTTAGCGATAAGTAAAAAATTCGAACCCTTGTTGCTATTGCCTATTGGTTTTGGAGCAATCCTTACTAATATTCCAGAAATTGGTTTAGCATTGAGCCCGATAGAGAAGTTAATTTATTTTTCTAATACTGAAGAATTAGCTGTAGCGCTTTCATTAGTTTCTCTTGGTGATACTGAATCTCTATCTTTATTTCTCAAGACAGCATCTCATTCTCAATTGTGGCTATTGAATGAGTACGCTGCTGAACTTGGCTATAAAGCTGGAATTTTAAATACTTTTTATTCTGTAGCAATTGGTTCTGGGGTTGCGCCATTACTAATTTTTATGGGTGTGGGTGCTATGACTGATTTTGGTCCAATGTTAGCTAATCCTAAAACATTGATTTTAGGAGCCGCCGCACAATTTGGTATTTTTGCAACAGTTATAGGTGCTTTATTTTTGAATAAACTTGGTCTAGTTTCTTTTACACTCAAACAAGCAGCTGCAACCGGCATTATCGGTGGTGCAGACGGCCCAACTGCTATTTATGTTTCTTCAATATTAGCTCCCGAGCTATTAGGAGCAATTGCTGTAGCAGCATACTCTTATATGGCATTAGTACCATTAATACAGCCTCCTATAATGAGACTTCTTACCACTCAACCTGAAAGAACAATTCATATGGTTCAATTAAGAGAAGTTTCTCAAAGAGAAAAGATAATTTTTCCAATTATTTTAGTTTTACTTGTAGGTATGATGTTGCCGAGTGCAGCACCACTGATCGGAATGTTTTGTTTTGGAAATCTAATGAGAGAATCTTTGGTTGTTGAAAGACTAAGCGATGTTGTTCAAAACTCACTTATTAATATAGTTACAATTTTTTTAGGTTTAGCAGTTGGTTCAAAATTAGCAGCAGATCAATTCTTAACTCCAGAAACTCTCGGCATTCTATCTTTGGGAATAATAGCTTTTTCCATAGGAACTGCTGCAGGCATTTTAATGGCAAAATTTATGAATATTTTGAGCGTTAATAAGATTAATCCCTTGATAGGCGCTGCTGGCGTTTCAGCAGTTCCAATGGCTGCAAGAGTTGCAAATAAAGTAGGGCTAGAAAATGACCCTCAGAACTTTTTATTAATGCATGCTATGGGGCCGAATGTAGCAGGAGTTATAGGTTCCGCGGTTGCTGCCGGAGTAATGATTCAACTATTAGCTTAAAGCAATGGACCCATTTAAAGATATTAAACCTTATACTGATTCTGAAGTAGATGATGTTCTTCAATCTCTTGTATCCAATTCTGAAGTATTAAAGGCCTTAATAGGTTTGCAATACCCAGGATTAATTTCAAAGTTTCCATTTATTAAATTTTTTACCAAACAAAAGCTAATTAATCATGTAAGAACGATTCACACAATTGATGATTATCAGAAGATTTTTAAAAACTTGATGGAAAAAGTTGTTCAAGAATCAATTTCGAATTTTACTGTGAATGGAGTTGCAAATTTAAAGAAGGATGAAAGCTATCTATTTATTTCAAATCATAGAGATATTTCCTTAGATGCAGCCTTGCTTGCACTTAATCTCTATCGGTCTGGTTATAAAACATTTAATATTGCCGTTGGTAATAATCTTATGGAAGAAACTTGGGTTTCGGATTTATTTAGATTAAATAAAAGTTTTATTATCCAAAGATCAGGCGGAAGCAAGAAAGAAATTTATTCAGGTTTATCTCTTGCTTCACAATTTATTTATAAAAGTATTTTTCAAGATAATGATTCTGTTTGGATAGCTCAAAAGCAGGGAAGAGCAAAGGATGGTATTGATAAAACAGATCCAGCACTTTTAAAAATGATTCATATGACTGAGAGAAAATCTCAATCTATTACAGATTATTTTAATGCTTTAAAAGTAGTACCTGTTTCTATTTCCTATGAATTTGATCCTAACGATAAATTAAAAGCAAAAGAAATATTTCTATCAGAATCAAATAGTGAATATATAAAAGAAAAAAATGAAGATCTTAAAAGTATTGCTAATGGAATTACTGGTTTAAAAGGCAATGTGACTATTAATCTTGCCAAGCCTATGACATTTGTAGACGATGATGATTATTCAACAATTGCTAAAAAAATTACAGACTCAATAGTTTCAATGTATGAATTACATGGAACGAATTATGCTGCTTATAAGTTGTTAGGTTTTAATGCTAATAACC
>CAYUHD010000055.1:0-8201 GCA_964444385.1 uncultured Gammaproteobacteria bacterium | reverse complement strand
TGAGTTTGCCTTTTTTGATTTATTAGAACGAGTGTCGAAGCATGATCTAAACCTCGAAGCGTAATTGCAGCCATGCCTTGATCAACTCCATCTAAAGCATTGGTTTGGAAATGAGAGCCTGAAGCCACACTTAAGTACTTGCTCAATTCAACAACGCTGGTTACTCTTAGGTTTTTAAAATCTTCATCTGAAATAACATCTACTGGCGATGCATTTAATTCCTTAGATTCAATATATGAGCCTACTGAAATGACTTCTTCAACCTCAGATGCAAATGAACTTGATGAAGTAAAAGTAAAAAATAAAAATGCTGATAAATAATATAATTTGTCTGTCATGGCTAACCTCCTTTAAAAATGTAATGACAAAAATTTAAATTTTTAATTAAATTTTTGGAGGTGCCTGCGAATTAAATGACTTTTTAAGTTCTGGATAGAAGTCTTGAGAAAATTCAAGACCGAGGGATTCTTTCTGAAAATATTCATTGATATAAGAAAAAGACTCAATATCAGATGAAATATCATTTTGGCAAGATTGACATTCTATCTGAGGTTGAACCTCTATAAAATTTTCTTCAATGTGCGCAAATGAATGCAGTGATATACTTGCAAGGAAAAATAATCCAAGAAAAGTAATAGATTTGTTATTTAGCTTAAACTGCATAAATCGATACTATTATTATCAGACTTAATTTACAAGAGCTAATTAATATCTATGTATAAAGAAGCAATCCAAGATGCAATTTCAATGCATGAAATTCCATCAAAATGGCGCTCCGATGTTTTAAAAGAAGCAGGCCGGGTAGGTGGCAAAAAGAAAACTGCTAAATATAGGAAAGATCTAAGAAAACTGCCCTTTGCTACCATCGATGGCGAAGATGCTAAAGATTTTGATGATGCTGTTTACTGCACAAAAAATAACAATGGTTATAAGCTCTATGTGGCTATTGCAGATGTATCTTTTTATGTAGAACCTGGCTCAAAATTAGACAAAGAAGCAAAGAAGAGAGGCACCTCTATTTACTTTCCAGAAACAGTCATCCCGATGCTTCCAGAAAATCTATCAAATGAAATATGTTCTCTAAAGCCCAACGAAGATAGATGCTCAATGATATGTGAAATGTCGATTGGCTTAGATGGCAAAAGAAAGAAATATAAGTTTTACAGCGGCCTAATTAATTCAAAAGCTAGATTAACTTACAATCAAGTCGAAAAACATCTTAAAAAATTACCCAGCATTAAACAAGTCGCTGTTCGCAATTCAATAAAGCATCTTAAAAATCTTACAAATTTAAGATTAAAGCTTCGCAATCAAAGAAGCGCATTAGAAATTAATCCTAAAGAAGCAATTTTAGAATTAAACAAAAACAAAGAAATAAAAAATATAGTTATCAAAAAATCTCTTTTTGCTCATAGGCTTGTTGAAGAGTCTATGCTTCTTGCCAATGAGTCTGCTGCAGAATTTATGCATGATCGTTTAAATCTTGGAGTTTATAGAATCCATGAAGATCCAGATCCCAGTAAACTCGAAATATTAAAAAAATATTTTAATATTCCGGCTCAAACTGCAAAAAAATTATTGCCTTTAGAAATAATAAATTACTGTCTTCAGCAAGCTCACGAAAAAAATGATGACATGGGTCAAATTTTGGTACTGCAAACTTTAGCTAGAGCAGAATATTCAACAAATAATTTAGGCCATTTTGGTCTACAGTTAAAGCAATATTCACATTTCACTTCACCTATTAGAAGGTATCCTGATTTACTAGTACACAGATTAATTAACTCTTCGCTTGCGCATAAGAAGCTCGGAACCAGACAAAACGAGCTTCAAGATGAATGTGAAAACTCTTCTAAACTTGAAAGACGAGCTGAAAAAGCATCTAGACAAGTTGAGCAAGTTTTAATTTGCTCTTACCTAAAAACAAAAATTGGCTCAATAATGGATGGTGTCATCACTGGGGTTGCAGATTTTGGTTTATTTATTAATTTAGAGCGCTACTTCATATCAGGTCTATTGCATGTATCTGATTTACCTGATGATCGTTATCAATTTTTACAGGATCGAAATGCACTAAAAGGAACTAGGCGTGGCACTATTTACAAACTTGGACAAGAAATTAAGGTTAAAATTGCAGCTATCTTTCCCCTTGAAAGGAAGATCAATCTAGTAATTTCAAATGGAAAATAAAAATTCGATGAATCTTCGAGTGGGCTTTCATAGTATTGAAATGCTCTTGAAGCTTTCTCCTGAAAATATAAAAAAAATCTTCGTGCCGGCAAATCGAAATGATGACAGAGCCCTTAACTTAATAGCTATGGCTGAGAAACTATCAGTCTCAGTAGAAAGGAAAAAAAGTCTAACTCAACATCCTGAAGCTATTCTTAAAAATGAGATAAACCTTAGGCTAGGTGACCTTAAAAAGTATGAAGAAAATATTCAGAGTGAAAATCCTACATTTTTAGTTATTGATAATGTTATTGACCCTCGGAATCTTGGAGCATGCATAAGATCTGCAGCAGCTAGCAATGTTGCAGGCGTGATCATCAATAAACATCACTGCTCCCCTATCACTCCGCTGGTAAGACAAGTTTCTGCAGGAGGAGCAGAAGCAATGAGGATATTCACAGTGACCAACTTGATCAATTGTTTGAAACATTTTGAAAAGCTAGGTTATTTAATTCTTGGTACTAGTGAGTACGCTAACTCTATGCATACTGAATTAGATCTAAATAAGCCCATTCTGGTAATCATGGGCTCTGAAGAAGAAGGACTAAGAGAAAAAACATTAGAAAAATGCTCTCAAGTTTGCACTTTATCGAAGAATAAAACGATCAATAGCCTCAATGTTTCTGTTGCTACTGGCGTGATACTTTTTGAGATAGCTAGGCAGAAGTTAGCTTGAAATTCATTTACAATTACCTAACTTAATATAATCTTTGAATTAATTAAATGCTTAACCAAAGAACCATAAAAAACCCTATCAAAGCTGTTGGAGTTGGTCTTCACAGCGGCAAAGATATGACTTTAGAGCTTTTACCTGCTCCAATAGATGCAGGCATTACTTTTATTAGAACGGACTTAGATCCTGAAATTAACATTCCAGCAATATTTGAATATGTGGGAGATACAACTCTCTCAACAGCTCTATTTAAAGAGGGCTATAAGATTGGAACCATTGAACATTTGCTCTCTGCAATTGCAGGTCTAGGAATCGATAATTGTATTATCAAGGTTGATGGTCCTGAAATCCCTATTATGGATGGCAGCGCAAGCCCCTTTGTATTTTTGATTCAATCAGCTGGATTGGAAATACAAGATAAATTAAAAAAATTTATTAAAGTAAAAAAAGAGGTGCGTGTTGAGCGTGGAGATACATTCGCAGCTATTAAACCTTTCGATGGTTTCAAGGTTTCGTTTGAGATTGACTTTGATGATCCGACAATACAAAAACATGCACAAAAATCATCTATTGATTTCTCATCTACCTCTTTTGTAAAAGAGGTATGCAGAGCAAGAACCTTTGGGTCTATTAAAGATGTGGATACTCTTCAATCTCAGGGGCTACTTTTAGGGGCCAGTGTGGCTAATGCTATTGCTGTTGGTGAAGATGGGATCCTAAATGAGGAGGGTCTTAGATTTGATGATGAATTTGTTAAGCATAAAATGCTTGATGCTATTGGAGATTTGTATCTCCTTGGACATAATCTAATTGGTCAGTTCTCAGGATATAAATCTGGTCATTCACTCAACAACGAATTATTAAGGAAAATACTGGCATCTGAAGATGCATGGGAGGTAGTCACATTTGAAGATTCTTCAATTGCCCCCATATCATATGCAAGAGCTCCATTTGGGGATGCTATATAGCTCTAAGTGTAGAACAAAATAATTATTAGCGATTAAATTCATGTCATTTCTAACCAAAATATTTGGAAGCAGCAATCAACGCTCATTAAAGAGAATGCAAGTATTTGTAGATCAAATTAATAAGCTTGAATCAGATTATCAACAACTAAGTGATAGAGAGCTGGCTAGTCTTAGAGATAAATTAAAAACATCCTCAGAGAATGAAGAATCTAATTTGTTAGCTCATGCGTTTGCAGCAACTAGAGAAGCAAGCGTCAGAACAATAGGTCTGAGGCATTTTGATTGCCAATTGCTTGGAGGGATAGCACTGTTTGAAGGAAATATTTCTGAAATGAAAACTGGGGAAGGAAAAACTTTAGTTGCAACATTGCCTGCATATCTAAATGCTATTCAAGATAATAAAGTCATACTCGTAACTGTGAATGATTATCTCGCACAAAGAGATGCTAATTGGATGAGGCCTATTTATGAAGCCCTTGGGCTGACAGTTGGAATTATTTATTCTAACCAATCATTTGAAGAAAAAAAATCTGCATATGAATGCGATGTTATCTATGCCACTAATGGAGAACTAGGTTTTGATTATTTAAGAGATAATATGGCGCTTCGTGCTGAAGATAAGGTCCAGTGCTCGCTAGATTTTGCAATTGTTGATGAGGTCGATTCAATTCTTATTGATGAAGCTCGAACACCATTAATCATTTCTGGCCCCTCGAATGAAAGTGCAGATTATTACGCTCAAATAAAAAAGATTATCCCTAATCTAAAAGAACAAATAAGAGAAGGAACAGAAGAAGAGCCTTTAGAAGAAGATGAAAAAGGTCATTATATTATTGATGAAAAAAATAGATCCATAGAACTAACCGATGGTGGTTATATAGTTGTTGAAGGATATCTTGAAGAACTGGGCTTACTTCAATCAGAAGATAGCTTGTATTCAGTCAGCAATTTAAAAATTATGCGTTATGTCAATGCAACTTTAAAAGCAGAATTTTTGTTTAAAAAAAATATCCATTACCTAGTCAGAGATCAAGAAGTCCTTTTAATTGATGAGCATACTGGCAGAACCATGCCGGGCAGAAGAATGAGCGAAGGGATTCATCAAGCATTGGAATGCAAAGAGAATGTGACTATCCAGAGAGAATCTCAAACTCTTGCATCTACAACTTATCAGAACTTCTTTAGACTTTTTACTCAGCTTTCGGGGATGACAGGTACCGCTGATACCGAGGCAGCTGAATTTGCTGAAATATATGGACTAAATGTCTCAATCATTCCTACAAACAAACCAATGGCTCGAGAAGATAACGATGACTTAGTTTTTCTTACTAAAGAAGCCAAATTTAAGGCCTTGATTGAAGAGATAGAGATGTTGCGCAAAAAAGATGCGCCCATCTTAGTTGGTACAGCTTCCGTTGAATCATCAGAAATAGTCTCAGCCTTATTGAATAAAAAAAATATTTTTCATCAAGTGCTTAATGCAAAACAACATGAAAAAGAAGCTGAAGTCATAGCAAATGCTGGGCGCCCAGGTGTAGTGACCATAGCAACAAATATGGCAGGAAGAGGTACTGATATAGTGCTTGGTGGCAAAGAAAATATTGGTGATGGTGAATGGGAAAAAAGACATCAAATAGTTGTAGATGCTGGTGGTCTACATATTCTAGGAACAGAAAGACATGAGTCGCGAAGAATTGACAATCAGCTTCGAGGTCGATCAGGAAGACAGGGCGACCCAGGTTATTCAAAATTTTTTCTATCCCTAGAAGATGATTTATTAAGATTATTTATATCTGACAGTCGCAGAGCTCTGTTTGAAAGAATTGGAATGGGTGATGATCATATTGAGCATAAGATGCTTTCTCGAGGGATAGAGAACGCACAAAAAAGAATAGAAAGTAGAAATTTTGATATCAGGAAAAACCTTCTGGAATATGATGATGTTGCAAATGATCAAAGGCAGGCAACTTACTCTTTAAGAAATCAACTTCTCAATGAAGATAATATTTCTGAAGCTATAAGCGATTTAATAAATGGTGAGATGCATGCAATTTCTAATGATTTTGTTCCATTGGATTCAGTTGAAAGCCAATGGAGGCTAGAAGAACTAGATAAATATCTTTATGAACATTACTTAATTGAAAAAAATATTTCGATAAAAGTTAAAAATGATAAGAAATTAACCCCCCACACAATTGCAAATCTGATTGCTGAAATCGCAGCACATAAATATAAAGAAAAGTACTTAAAGATTCAAGACAATGTTGCCCAACTCGAAAAGCAGGTAATGTTACAAATCTTAGATGTTCATTGGAAGGACCACTTAGCTGAAATGGATCACTTAAGACAAAGTGTTGGTTTGAGAGCATATGCTCAAAAAAACCCTAAAAATGAATATAAACGCGAAGCGTTTGAAATGTTTGAGGTAATGCTAAATGAGACTAATACTGATGCGATTAAAGTTCTATTTAGGCTTGAACTAGCAAGCGAGGAAGAAATACAAGAACTAGAAGAAAGGTCTCGTGAGGCTCAAAAAAACAGAGAAATAAAACTTCAGCAAGAGCAATTTCAGCCAGTAATAGGAAATGACAATAACTCTAGTCCAGAGCAACAAGCTCAAGCTGAGCCTATTAAAAGATCAGAACCAAAACTTGGAAGAAATGATCCATGCCATTGCGGTTCCGGTAAAAAATTTAAACAATGTCACGGAAAAAACTAAACTAATTTCTACCTTCAGTTCAACGAACTAATCTTCATAAAAATCTTCGGATTTAATTGGTCTGCTAATTAACTTTTCTTGGTTTGTCCAAGCACCAAAATCAATTAATTTACATTTTTCTGAACAGAAAGGGCGATAAATATTAGTTGAGCTTAAATCAGTTTTTTTTTGGCATTGAGGACAATCTTTTTTCATCTTTTGCACAGTCTTAAATAAAATTTATGCATTTCCAAAGACCTAGATTTTAAATTTTTTAGAGAATCATTATTAGGTATAACATCATTGGCAATGCTTAATCGCTCTTCTCTGGAGCACTGAGAGTCAATAATTTTTTGTATCAACCTATTTGAGTTGTTATCTCGTGAGGTGGCTCTTTCCAGTTGTAATTCTGGATCACAATCAATAACCAAAATCCTGTTATAAGCACTCATACTTTTGGTCTCATAAATCAATGGCACCACAATAATTGAATATGGCGACTGAGCAGCTGCGATTCTTTCAGCCATCAACTCTCTTACTAAAGGATGTGTAATAGACTCTAAAACTTTTTTTTTCTTATTATTATCAAACACTTCTCTTCGTAACTTTCCTCTGTCAATTGAGCCATCTTCATCAAGAATATTTGAACCAAAGTAATCTACTATGCTTTTGAAGCCGGTAGTTTCCTTTTCAATTACCTCTCTAGCAAGATTATCAGTATCTATCACGGTTATCCCTTCATTTTGAAAAAAATTAGCTGCTGCTGATTTACCAGAACCTATGCCGCCGGTAAGACCAATAATCATTTTTGAGGTTTAGTATTAATAAAACTTGGCACATTATGCTCCCAAGAGCTCTCCTCAATTCTTGATGAAATAAACCATTTACCTTCTATCTTTTGATAGGTATCTTGATACCACATCCCTAAAAAGAAAACCTTATTGTCTTCAGTTTGCATGGGGTTGAAACACATTACTTTTCCGCTAGCTTTTTTACCATTTAAAGTAAGAGAGATGTTTGAAATCAAATGTTGATAATTAGGAAAATAATCTAATGCGGTCTCTAAGTATTGAACAATTTCTTGAAGATTACCTGCTATACCGCCAACTGCGGTGTAGTCAATATAGGCATCTTTGGTAAATAAATTGTAAAACTCTTTAAAATTCTTAGTATCGACAGCTGTTGCATAATCGATAACTAATTTCTCAAGTTCCATTCGATCTGAAATTTCAATAATATCCATTTATTTATTTTAATACAAAAAAAAGGCTCTCAGATGAATCTGGGAGCCTTTCAAAGAAAAAAGCCTGACGATTACCTACTCTCACACAAGGAGACCTTGCACTACCATTGGCGTGAGTCCGTTTCACTGCTGAGTTCGAGATGGGATCAGGTGGTACCAAACTGCTATTGTCATCAGGCAAACTGGTATGTAATTCTTTTCACTACAAATTTATGTTATTCCCGAACAATGGAACCTTTCTTAAGGTTACATGATCAAGCCTCACGAGTTATTAGTACAAGTTAGCTCAACGCCTCACAACGCTTACACATCTTGCCTATCAACGTCATAGTCTATGACGACTCTTTAGTAGACATAAAGTCTCTTGGAGATTTAATCTTGGGAGAGGCT
>CAYUHD010000054.1:0-9059 GCA_964444385.1 uncultured Gammaproteobacteria bacterium | reverse complement strand
AAGTTTATGGAGTCTTCTTCAAAATTAAAAGATTTGCCTCTGTACATAGATGATAGCTCAATGCTGTCTCCCATGGAGCTAAGAGCTAGAGCTAGAAGAATTGCTAGGCAGGAACCTAATGGATTATCTTTGATAGTTGTTGATTATCTACAATTAATGCAAATACCAGGCTCACAAGAGAATAGGGTTAATCAAATTTCTGAAATTTCTAGATCTTTAAAAATGCTTGCTAAGGAATTGAATGTGCCCGTAATTGCTCTATCACAGTTAAATCGAGCTGTAGAACAGAGACCCAATAAAAGACCTATTATGGCAGACTTAAGAGACTCTGGAGCAATTGAGCAAGATGCGGATGTGATTTTATTTATCTACAGAGATGAAGTATATAACGAGGACTCTGAAGAGGGTAACAAAGCTGAAATTATTATTGGCAAACAAAGAAATGGACCTATTGGTAAAGTTAATCTTACTTTCTTAAAAGAATTTACAAGGTTTGAAGATTTTGCAGTTGATAGTTTTTACGATTCAATACAATGATTCAGCCAAGTTCTGAGCTCACGATTGACTATGAGCTAGTTAGAAATAATATCCAAATAATTAAAAGTAACCTACCAAAGGACTGTAAGTTTATGGGTGTTATAAAAACAAATGCCTATGGGCATGATCTTGAGATGGCAGTTAAAGCCTTAGATGAAGTAATTGATGGATATGGTGTGGTCAGATTGGAAGAAGCTCTTAAGGCAAGAGAGAGTTCTTTAAAACCAATTTTAGCTATGCAGGGCGTATATTCATCTGATGCATATGACTCACTTCAGCAACACAAAATATGGTCAGTAATTCATTCAATTTCTCAATTACCTTTGGCGAAACAATATCAAGATGAATTGATTTTCTGGATAAAGGTGAATACTGGAATGAATAGACTTGGTATTGGGTTGGATGAACTTGATCAATTCAAATCATTTTATAGAGATTCAAATGTTTTAATGACTCATTTAGCATGTGCAGATAATTTAGGAGATGAATTAAATGCTGTCCAATTCCAGAATTTTAATAATGCATGGAATCAAATTTCTAATAAGATGAGTAGAAGCATTTTGAACTCAGCAGGTGTATTTAATTTTCCAGAGCATGCGTATGATTGGGTTAGAGTAGGAATCGCAATGTATGGCGGGATAGATTTTCCTGATTTACAAACTGCCATGACATTTAGAAGCCAAATAATATCTATTCAATCTTTAGATGCCAATGAGAGAATCGGATATGGTGGACGTATTAAAACTGATAAGCCATCAAAGATTGCTATTGTTTATTGCGGATATGCTGATGGGTATCCTCAGACAGCACTAGATGGCACCTCTGTATTAGTGAATAGTCACTTATCAGAAATTATCGGAAGAGTAAGTATGGACCTAATTTCAATTGATATTACAGAAATCCCCGATTGCAAAATAGGAGATTGGTGTGAATTATGGTCACCTGAATTATCAATCCTAGAAATTACTAAAAAAAATAATTTGATTTCCTATGAACTTATGACGAAAATGAGCCACAGAGTAAAAAGGCAATATTTAAATGTATGAAAATTAATTACTTAGAAAATAATCCAAGAGAGATCAAATTAAATGAAGACTTACCTCCATATATGACTGAAGCTGTTGCTGATGATATTGCTGAAATTTTTAATACTCCGTTATCTGGATCATATAATTGGGATTACACTCACCAAGATAATAGAATTAAAAAGCTCTATGAGCTTGGTAAAGAACTCAATTGGAATGTTGAGCTTGATATAGATTGGTCTAGGCCCTTTGAACCACTAACTGAACCAACTCCAATATTTTGGGATGATTATGCCCCATATCAAAAATTTTCTGATGAAAGGAAAGTAGAATTTTTAAATCATAGAATAGCTTGGAGCCAAAGCCAATTCCTGCACGGAGAACAAGGAGCTCTATTGGTTGCCTCTCAGTTAGCATCATGCTCACCTACCTACAATGCAAAGCTTTATGCTGCATCTCAGACTTTTGATGAAGCTAGACATGTGGAAGCATTTAATAAGTATATTCAGACTAGAATAAAAATGATGTATCCAATTGGCAATGCTTTAAAATCAATTTTAGATAAGATACTTACTGATCCAAGATGGGATCTAAAATTTATTGGTATGCAAATTATTATTGAGGGATTAGCATTAGCAGCATTTCAAACCTCACGAGAGCTAACAACAGATCCAGTTTTACGAGATATGCTTGGCTTAATTATTAGAGATGAGGCAAGGCATGTTACTTTTGGGATAAATTATTTAGAAGAATTTGTTGACACTTTAACTGAAGAAGAAAAAGAAGAAAGAGCACAATTTGCATATGAAGCCTGTTGGTTAAGCAGAGAAAGATTGCTTTCCATTGATGTATATGAGCATTTTGGATGGGATGTAGAAGAGGCAAGACAGTTTCAGCTAGGAACAGATATTAATAAGCATTTTCAAAAATTACTTTTTCAACGAGTGATGCCTAATTTAAGAAGAATTGGCCTACTTAGAGATTCTGTAAAAGGTAAATTTGAAGATCTTGGAATTTTAGAATTTGCCTCATTAAAAAGCGATGCTGAAATTAATTGGGCTGATTTATCTAGGCCATTGTTTGAAGAATCTGTCTAAGTTAGTATTTATTACAATCATAATCTGATATTCTGTATTCCCATCATAAACTAAAAACTGATGGCTCAAACAAAGTACATTTTTATCACCGGCGGTGTTGTTTCTTCTCTTGGAAAAGGTATTGCGGCAGCTTCAATTGGCGCTCTTTTTGAAGCTAGAGGCTTAAAAGTTTCTCTCAATAAAGTAGACCCATATATTAATGTTGATCCTGGTACCATGAGCCCATTTCAACATGGAGAGGTTTTTGTAACTAATGATGGAACTGAGACGGATTTAGATCTTGGACACTATGAAAGATTTGTAAGATTTCAAGCAAGTAAAAAAAATAATTTTACTGCTGGAAAGGTCTATGAAGAAGTCATTCAGAATGAAAGAAGAGGAGACTATCTTGGAGGCACTGTCCAAGTTATTCCTCATATTACAGATGAAATTAAACGTCGAATTAAAGAAGGTGCAAAAGGTGCTGATATAGCAATTGTTGAAATAGGCGGGACTGTAGGTGATATTGAGAGTCAACCTTTTATCGAAGCAATTAGACAAATGATGCTCGAGCTTTCATCCTCTTCCACTGCTTTGGCTCATCTTACCTTGCTTCCATATATCAAAGTTTCTGAAGAGCTTAAAACTAAACCTACACAACACTCAGTTAAGGAACTTCGATCTTTAGGATTGCAACCAGATTGTTTGATATGCAGATTGGAGCAAGAGCTCCCGAATGATGAAAAGAAAAAAATAGCATTATTTTGCTCAGTTGATCCAAATAGCGTTATTTCAATGCATGATGCTGAAACAGTTTATTCCATACCTTTACTTTTATATCAGCAAGGGGTGGATAAAATTCTTCTTAAAAAACTAAATTTATCAAAAGTAAAATCACCGAGATTGAATGATTGGAAAAGAGTGGTAGATGCAAAATTAAATCCTAAGAAAAAAGTTTCTATCGCAGTTGTAGGTAAATATGTTGATTTAAAAGATTCCTATAAATCTTTAAATGAGGCTCTTGATCATGCTGGAATTGTTAATCTTGCTAAGGTTGATATCCAGATGATCGATGCAGCAAAAATAACCAAAGCAAATGTGGCAAAAATTTTAAAATCCTATCAAGCTGTTTTAGTGCCTGGTGGGTTTGGCACTAGGGGGATTGAAGGAATGATTTATGCATGCCAATATGCCAGAGAAAATAAACTACCATATTTTGGAATCTGTTTAGGAATGCAAATTGCCATAATTGAATTTTCAAGAAATGTCTTGAAGTTCAAGAATGCTAATAGCACTGAGTTTAATGCAAAAACTAAATACCCAGTTATAGGTTTGGTAACAGAATGGAAGGATGCATCAGGAAAAATTGAACATAGAACTAAAAATTCAGATTTAGGGGGGACCATGCGATTAGGCGGCCAGAAATGCCTTATAAAAAAATCTTCTCTATCCCATAAGCTGTATAAAAAAATGACTATCACTGAAAGGCATCGTCATAGATATGAGGTTAACCCAGAGTTTAAAAAAGAATTAATCGCTGGAGGAATGGATATTGTAGGCACTTCACTAGATGGTAATTTAGCTGAAATGATTGAAATTAAAAAACATCCATGGTTCCTAGGCTGTCAATTCCATCCAGAATTTACTTCCAACCCAAGGGATGGACACCCAATTTTTAATGATTTTATTGCAAAAGCTATTAAGATAAAAAGATGAGCAATCTAAAACTTAATAATTTTACAATTGGAAACCATAAGCCTATGACGCTAATGGGAGGTGTTAACGTTTTAGAATCTGAATTAGTGGTAATGAAAGTTGCAGAAAAATTTGCAGAAACAACTTCAAGTCTAAAAATAAATTGGATTTTTAAGGGCTCTTATGACAAAGCAAATAGAAGTTCAATTTCATCTTTCAGAGGTCCGGGGCTAGAAGAAGGCTTGAGGATGCTAGAAAAAGTTAAAACCGAGTTTAATGTACCTATTATTACTGATATCCATGAGCCTTCTCAAGCTGAACCAGTTGCTAAAGTAAGTGATGTTATTCAGATCCCAGCATTTTTATGCAGGCAAACAGACTTGGTAGTTGCAGCTGCTAAAACTGAAAAGATAATTCAATTTAAAAAACCTCAATTTTTATCTGCTCTGGAGATGAAGAATGTTATTGAGAAATGTAAGCAGACTGGAAATGAAAAAATTACTCTTTGTGAACGAGGTAACTCTTTTGGCTACAACAATTTAGTAGTAGACATGCTTAATTTTCAAATTATGAAAGATCTTAATGTCCCAGTTATATTTGACGCAACACATTCTTTACAACTTCCTGGGGGTCTTGGTAATGCTGCAGGGGGACGAAGAGAATATTTGCTTCCGCTTGCAAAAGCTGGCCTTAGTCAGGGTATAGCTGGGTTATTTATTGAAGCTCATCCTGATCCTGACAAAGCAAAATGTGACGGCCCTTGTGCAATTTCGTCTGATGATATTCCTCGTATTTTATCTGAACTATCTGCATTAGATGAATTTATTAAAAATCAAGATAGAGATATTTAATGTCAGTCATTAGTTCCATCAAAGCTATTCAAGTTATTGACTCTAGAGCAACTCCTACAGTTTCTTGCAAGATAGTTTTGGAGAATGGTGTCTGTGCAACTTCAATGGTTCCAAGCGGAGCATCTACAGGTTCTAGAGAGGCTTTAGAGCTTAGAGATAGAGATGCAGCTTATATAGGCAAAGGTGTCAAAAAGGCAATTGCAAATATTCATGAAATAATTGCACCAGCATTAATAGGTATGGATGTAACTAATCAACAGGAAATTGATGAAAAAATGATTGTTTTGGATGGGACTTCTTCTAAATCTAAGCTTGGTGCAAATGCTATTTTGGGTGTATCTCTTGCTGTTCTGCAAGCAGGTGCAAATACACTAGAAGTTCCTTTGTACAAGTACATTAATCAAGTTTTCAATAATATCAATGGTGAAAAGCCAGAGATGCAAATGCCAATTCCAATGTTAAATATTATTAATGGTGGCGAGCATGCTGATAACAATATTGATATTCAAGAATTTATGATCATGCCTGTTGGAGCCAACAATTTCTCACAAGCCATGCAATGGGCAACAGAAATATACTCTGACCTTAAGAAACTCTTACAGGCAAAATGCTTAAGTACTAGTGTGGGCGATGAAGGCGGATTTGCACCAAATCTTCAATCTAATCAAGAGGCAATAGAATTGATCATTCAGGCAATCCGCAATAATAACTTAACTGAGGGTAAAGATGTTGGAATTGCTTTAGATTGTGCCGCAACAGAATTTTATAACAATGGTATTTACGATCTTCAAGGCGAATCTACAAAGTTAAATTCTAAAGAATTTACCAACTATCTTGCTGAGCTTACTAAAAAATACCCTATTTTATCTATTGAGGATGGCATGGATGAAAGTGATTTTGATGGATGGAAGAATTTAACGAATGTCCTAGGAGATAGGTGTCAATTAGTTGGAGATGACCTATTTGCAACAAATGTATCTGAGCTTCAGAGAGGTATTAATGAATCTCTAGCAAACTCGATCCTAATTAAATTTAATCAAATTGGGACAATTACCGAAACTATGAAAACTGTTCATCTTGGAAACCTGAATGGGTTTAAATCAATTATTTCACATCGGTCAGGAGAAACAGAAGATAGTACCATTGCTGATCTTTGCGTTGGCCTAGGAACCGGCCAAATTAAAACAGGTGCGCCTTGCAGGTCTGAAAGAGTGGCAAAATATAATAGATTGTTGTGGATTGAGGTTGAGCAAGCTGATCTAACTTTTGCTAGAAATGTCATTGGTTAAATTTTTAAATTGGTTTGTTTTCTTATTGATTATTATTGCTTTGTATAATCTCTTTTTTGGTATTGATAGTAAAAAAAGTTTCTCGACTCTCCAGCTTGAAAATCAACAATTGTTAGAAAGAAATCAAGTGCTTTCTGAAGAAAATAATCTTTTAGAAACTGGGATTCAAAGTAGACAAAAAAATGATGCTCATGCAGAAAAGTTTGCTAGAGAGGAATTGAATTTAATATATGAAGATGAGCAGTATTTAAGTTTTGAGGAAATTAATACTGATGAGCCTAAAAGATAATATTGGAGTCATTATTCCTGCCGCAGGAAGTAGTAGGCGCTTTGGCGGAACAACACCTAAACAATATTTAAGAATCGGAGATGAAACGGTTTTAGAAAAGTCTGTTAATTTATTCTTAGAAATTTCAAGTATCAAAAAAGTATTTATATCAGTAGATCCAAAAGATAAACTCATAAAATCACAGTCATTTATAAGCCATTCAAAAGTTCACATTGTTGAAGGAGGAGATACAAGAAGCAAATCAGTATTTAATGCATTATCAGTAATTGATAAAGATATAAACATTATAGCAATTCACGATGCTGTGAGACCTTGGTTAAGCAAAGAGCATTTCGAAGATCTTTTATTAAGACTCATTAACGATGAATCAATTGAAGGAGTTTATCCAGTTATTTCAATAACTGATTCGCTAAGAATGAAGAGTAGCAAAGATCTTATTCCTGTGGAACGGGAAGATTTTTTAAGTGTTCAGACTCCTCAAATTTTTTACAAAGAATCGCTCAACACAGCATTTAAGAAATTAAGGGAAGAAAATCTGCAGCTTAGTGATGAAACACAAGCCATGGAAAAAGCAGGTTTTAAGGTTTTGGCAATCCCTGGAGAACGGACAAATTTAAAAATTACTTTTACTGATGATATGCCAAATAATGTTGAAACTGATTATCGGATTGGTCGAGGTATTGATTTTCATCAATTTGAACCTGGAAATGGCCTGACTTTAGGAAATGTTTTTATAGACTGCGATTTTTCTATTGTTGCACATTCAGATGGAGATATAGTTTTGCATGCCATATCTGATGCATTGCTCGGAGCAGGAGGCTTGAGGGATATTGGTTATTATTTTCCAGATACTGATTCGAAAAATAAAAATCTCAGTAGTTTAAAAATAATTGAGAAATCTTTGGATCTATTAAAAGAACAGGGGTTGAAACCAAGAAATATTGATTTTGTTGTTGTGTGCGAACAACCAAAAATTGGACCCTATGTAGATCAATTAAAAAAGTCTCTTTCAAGAATTTTGAATATTGAAGAAAATTTAATAGCAGTCAAAGCAACTACAGCAGAGGGGATGGGAGTAATTGGTGAGGGTAATGGCATTGCAGTATATGCAATTGCTTCATTAAGGAATCTTTAATGAATATTCTATTAACTAATGATGATGGCTATGAGGCATCAGGCATAACTGAATTATATAAGTCTTTATGTGCTGAGCATAAGGTTTATTTAATTGCTCCTAAAGAAAATTGTAGCGGTATGAGCGCAGCAATTAGTTTACGCAAAGAAGTTGAGGTAGAAGAAATTTCAAAAAATATTTTTTCAGTTTCAGGCACCCCTGCAGATTGCTCATACCTTGGATTATTATCAGTAATTCCAGATTCAATTGAAATGATTGTTTCAGGTATCAACTTAGGAGGAAATTTAGGAGAAGATATTTTTTATTCTGGTACTGTAGGGGCGGCGATTGCTGGTCGAAGGCTTGATTATGTTCCCGTTGCTTTTTCAGTAACAGCTTTTAATCCAAAAAACCTATCATTCATTGCGGAAAAAGCTTTGTTGATTACTAATCAGGTAACTAAACTTCCGGCAGATAAAAATTTACTTGTGAATATTAATTTTCCTGACTTGCCATCTTCACAAGTTCGAGGCATTAGACTCACCGCATTAGGGAAAAGAGGTGTACCAGATACCCCAGACTTTCTTCGTGCTAATGATTCTTCAAAATTTTATAGTTTTGGACCTTCTGGATCACTTTTACCTGACCAAGTTGGAACAGATATTCAAGCAATTGAAGAAAATTATATTTCTATTTCAATACTTGATTACAATTTAAGCGCTGATAGTGTTAATTTGGATCTTTATAAAGAGGTTTTTAATTGTGAGTAGTTCCGGCTTTACATTTACAAGAGTTAAGGACCAAATGATTGAACAATTACTTGAAATGGGAATAAAAGATTTTCGTGTTCTTGATGCATTAAGCCAAGTCCCTAGACATCTTTTTCTAGATCAAGCTTTATGGAGTCGAGCCTATGAAAATAGAGCATTAACTATTGGTTACAAACAAACGATTTCTCAACCATACATTGTTGCTCGAATGACAGAACATTTGCTTTCTCATACATCAAAAAGGGGCAAGGTTTTTAATCAAGTTCTTGAGATAGGATCTGGCTGTGGCTATCAATCCGCTGTTTTATCCCATTTTGCAAATGATGTTTCCGCAGTTGAAAGAATTAAACCTTTGGTTACTAAATCGAGAGAAAATTTAAGAGAGTTAAAAATAAGAAATGTTATTGTAAAGC
>CAYUHD010000053.1:0-9867 GCA_964444385.1 uncultured Gammaproteobacteria bacterium | reverse complement strand
TTGTATGGAGATCACGCAAAAGGGGAGATCCAAGCTCTAGGATGTGGTCTCATACAAATGAAAAAATTTTTGATCATTGGAAATGGTCTAGACCATCGGGTTTAGTGAGACCTGTTGATGAGTCTTCCATGCTTATTCGTCGTTATATGCATCAGTATGATTATTCCAGAGAGAGCCTCGGAGCTGTTGCTATCTCTTTAAGAAAATATGCTAATGCAAACCATGAAGCACTTATGCAACATAAATCCTTAAGTTTAGAGGATTATATGGAAGCAAGAATGATCTCTGATCCCTTATGCTTATTTGACAATTGTTTAGAAAGTGATGGCGCTATTGCAATTGTTATTACTAATTTGGATATAGCAAAAAAATTACAAAACAAGCCAGCAATTATTCATGCATATTCACAAGGAATGAACAAAGAACACCAATTGATGACTCATTATCATGGTGGTGATCCTCTCGAAAGTTCTTCTTATGTAACAGCTTCAAATTTATGGAATCTATCTGATTATTCACCCAAGGAAATTGATGTTGCACAAATATATGATGCATTTTCACCAATGATTCCATTTTCTCTTGAGGCTTATAATTTTTGTTCAAAAGGAGAGGCTTTAAAATTAATTAATGATGGGCTGATTAATATTGATGGTGAACTTCCGGTTAATACATCTGGAGGCAGTCTTTCTGAGGTCTATTTACACGGAATGAATTTGGTTTCAGAAGCAGTTAGACAAATACGTGGCTCAGCAACCTCACAGGTAAATAATGCAAAATTAGCACTTATTACAACCTGTGATGCAACACCTAACGCTGCTATATTGTTAAAAGGTGAATAAATGATTGAAACTATACCGATTCCTGGCATTGAAGATTTTGATAAAGTTTATTGGGAAAATTGTTCCAAACATAAATTAACCATTCAGCACTGTGGTGATTGCAATGAGCCTCGATTTCCACCTCGACATATGTGTCCTATCTGCCAATCTATCTCTCATGATTGGAAAGAGGTTTCAGGAGATGCTGAGTTATGGTCTTTTGTAATACCAAGACCTCCATTACTGCCTGTATTTGATAAGCAATCTCCTTATGTAGTTGGTTTAGTTGAGCTTGTAGAATATGAAAATATAAGAATTATTGGCCAAATTCAAACAAATTCAAACATAGATTCAATTAAGATAGGTGATACATTAACAATTGATTTTAAACAAATTAATAATGAAATATCTTTACCTTATTGGGTAAAAAAATAATTAATATTTATTAACATCAAAGGGGAGAGATGATATGAAAATTAATTACAATCCATATTCTAAAGACTTTTGGGATAATTCTTGGTCTATATATAAAGATCTTAGGGACAATGATCCAGTTCATTGTATGGAAGATTTTGGAGGTGCATGGGCATTAAGCAGATTTGAAGATATATGGAATGCCCATCTAGGGTCTTATAAAGATTACACATCTATTGAAGGAACATCTCCGCCTCCATTATTACTAGGTGATGATTCGGGTCCTGGACATATTTCAATTCCAACAAATGATGGTACAGATCATAGGGATTACAGAAATACAATTTCTGATAGATACACACAATCTTCTATTTCAGAATTAGAAGAAAAAATTCGTCAACTAACTATTGATGAACTTAAGCCATCCTTAAAAAAAGGCAAGATTGATGTTCATGAAATAGCTAGAAAGGTTTCTTTGTTTACTATTACTGACATGATTGGTTTGGATAGAGAGGTTGCTCTAAAAGCACGTGAACTTATAGATATATTTTATGAAAGAGATCCAGATGTAATGGGTGTAACTCCAAGAGGTCAAGAAGCTTTTGGTCAATGTATGGGACTTATGCTTCAATTGGCTTCAGAATGGAGGAAAGACACACCTCCTTCTCCTACACACATAAATACATGGATAACAAAACAAGTAAGAGATGGCTTGTGGATGTCAGATGAGCAAATTATGGGTAACACAAGTATGTTGATAATTACTGGTGCCGATACGGTTCCTTATACGATTGCAAATTTATTTTATTATTTAGATCAAAATCCAGATCAACAACAGATTTTAAAAAATAATCTCTCATTAATACCTGCAGCTTTTGAAGAGACAGTTAGATTTGATCATCCAACTAATATTTTGGGTAGAAAACTAAATAAAGATATGGAATTACATGGTAAAAAGATGAAAAAAGGTGACTCTGTAATTTATTTGTATCAATCGGCTGGAAGAGATGAGAGAGAATTTGATAATCCAGATCAATTTAATATTACCAGACCAACTCCAAAGCGAACTATTAGCTTCGGGCATGGCCCACATAAATGTTTAGGCCAACATTTAGCAAGATTAGAAGGTAGAGTTATTTTAGAAGAAATTTTTAATGCTATTCCTGAATACTCACTTCAACACGATGAAATGGTAAGAACATTCGGTGAATTTTTGCAGGGTTATAGAAATATGCCGATTAAATTTTGAAATAGTGTCATCAACCAGCAAACTTACTACGGAAACCTTGTCTGTAGATTTTGATACCTGGCAGCTGCCTGGAATAGAACTACACCAATTAATGGATGATCTTCGTGCACAGGCACCGGTAGTACCGGTTACCTTTTTAGGAGAGAGAGTTAGGCTAATCACCGATCATGCCCATGTAGCAGCGGGCTTTAGGGACAATAATATTTTCCCACCTCATACACCCTACAAAATTGGCATTGAACCTGTTATTGGCGAAACATTTCAGTCCATGGCCGGAGATAGACACCGCATATTTCGCAAACTAGCAACTCCTACGTTCAGACCTCGCTCGGTGGAACAGATGGACAGTGACATGCTAGCAAGCGTGGCTAATGAACTAATTGACAGCTTTATTGACCAAGGTGAGGCTGATCTTATTTCTGTCTTCACCGAACGCTACCCCTTTGTCGTCATCGCTCGCCTATTGGGAATTCCCAAGGAGGAGGAGGAACAGTTCCATCGTTGGGTCATGGCCATTTTGCGCTTTCGTTCTAACCCAGAAAAAGCGATGACCTGTCGCGATGAGTTGTGGAACTACCTCGATCCAGTGATAGCCGATCGCAGGAAGCATCCAAAAGAAGATGTCATCAGCCAACTGATTCACCATGAACTGGATGGCATTCAAATGACTGATGAACAGGTTAAATCTCATGTTGGTATTATGTTTACCGCTGGCTCCTCAACCACCCACGATTCTCTTGGCAATATTCTTTATGCACTTCTGGTAAACAATGACAACTGGCAACGTGTAAAGAACAATCCTGAACTCAGGTCACTCTCCATAGAAGAAACCCTTCGCTGGGAACCTGCAGTCTCAATATTACCGCGTATGTCTCGCTCTGAAGAGGCCATCGACTTTGGTGGAGTAACAATCGAACCCAATAACTTTGTACTATTTGGTATTTGTGCTGCCAATCATGATGCTTCGGTGTTTGATGATCCCCACGACTATCAGATAGGTCGCAACGTCGAAGACATGATGACTTTTGGGCCCGGGCCAAGGATGTGTCCGGGAATGCATCTAGCTAGAAAAGAGCTAAGTGTAACTCTCGATTTATTAATAGAAAAGTTACCCAATTTGCGATTAATCGACCCCGAAGGCTCAAAACCCTGCGGTACAATATTCCGCAGTCCTCAGCGCCTACTTTGCAATTTCTAAAGATACGAAAAAATTATGATTAAAATTTGTCGGTTGTCAGTATTAAAACTGAAATTGACTTTACTAAGGAAGTAACAACTGCCAAGTACAAAATTAATCGATTCTAAACATAATCGTTTTTTTGCTATCAAGAAAATTTTTTTCATCTTTTCTAATTCTCTTCACTATGTTGTCTTTTGCTGCTATTTCAAAAAATTGATTTAACCCTTCATCATTATCAAAAGATAATTCTGTAATTACATTAAATCTAGTATTTTGATTTATAGGATCTAATGAAAACTCTCCATTAAGTAAGTTAGATTCAAGAAGATATGTTCTTTTGTATCCTGTTAGCGATGGAAAGATACTTTTTATTAATGGAACATGTTTATTTTCATAATATGATCTAAATTCATTTTCTGAGATTTTATCTTTCTTACAAATCAAAGCTATGAGTTTTATCATTTTATTAATCTATTTCATCTATGTAAGATTTCCATGTTTTGGGTTCTATCTTCCATGGAGAATTTAACTTTTTTTCAGTTAAATTAACTCCTGCAATAATTTTTGCAGATGAAACAATTTGATCAGATATTTTTATATCTAAATTGATATTCAATAATGATAATTCATCTGAAACCTTATCTTCATTATTTACAGATCCATGGAATTCTAATGTTTCGTTTGGACATATAGGCTTCTTAATATTGAAAGTGACTTTGCCAATTCTTGTAGCATCCCCATAAAGATCAGTAACATATTTTATTAGCAACCCATTTAGTGTGTAATTATTCATAATTATATTTGGTAAACTAGCTTTATTTACAGCCCAGTCTTGATTTGAATGAAGGGGCGCCCAATCACGACTAAAAATAGCACCAGCCTGTATATTTTTTACTGATGTAAAATACTTCTTAATTGGCAAAGCAACCTTAGAACTCATTTTCATAACCTAAAAAATGCATGTTTTGTTTTCCAACAATAATTTCCTCTTGGTTAAAATAGGTAACTTCTATAACCCAATACCTTCCTTTTCCAAGTTTAGTTGTTACTAGGTCAGAAATACTTAATAATTTTTGATTAGAACTAATTTCATCACCATCTTTTACTGGCTCATAATATTCGATCTCAACTTCTGTAACTATTCCAAGTGGTAAATTTAAAACTTCTTTTAAATGAAAATGAAGTTGTATAGGCTGGACTTTTTTTCGATTAGGATGCCATTCAAAATCATGAACCCATGAAGGCAGTAATGCTGGGTGGGCTATTAACTCCTCAGTATGTTTGATAGCTTCTGATTCATTCCAATAAATAGGATTACTATCTTCAATAGCTGAACAAAAATTTTGCCAAAGCCCTTTTTGAACTAAAATAGGGCTAGAATCATTAAATGAAATTTTGCCAATTAGTTTTGTTATTTCTTTAGGCAATTCAGGTAGCATACTTATTTACAAAGGAAGATTTAAAGATTTTTTAGCTATTGTATTCTTTTGAATTTCTGTTGTTCCAGCTCCAATAGTATCTACCAATGTGCTTCGATATGACCATTCCCATTTTCCATTTGCATGTGAATTTTGATACTCCTTTCTAAAGAGACCCTCTCTACCCAATATATCCATTGCATCATTTGCTAATTTTTGATGTAGCTTTGTGCTAAAGAGTTTAAAAACAGCAGCTTCTGTTTGCGGGACCTCATCTTGGATGGCAATTGATATAACTTTTCTTTGAAGAACTTTAGCTTTTTGAACATCTGCGTATAAATATATAATTTTCTTACGAATATCAGGAATTTCATTCAATGGAATTCCATCTCTTGATAAATTATTTATAAGTTCAACCAGTTCTTTAAATTTTTGTTCAAGAGGAGCTATAGTATAAAAAGTAAATCTTTCATAATTTAGTGCTTCGCATATATATACCCAGCCATTATTTACTTCTCCAATAACATATTCATCAGATATAAAAACGTCAGTTAGAAAAACACTATTGGTAGCGTGTTCTCCAACAGTTTCAATGGGATGAACTTCAATACCTGGATGATCCATTTTAACTAAAAATACAGTTATTCCTCTATGCTTTGGTGCTTCTGGATCAGTTCTAGCAGCCAACCAATACCAATCAGCCACATGTGCTGATGAAGTCCAAATTTTCTGACCATTGATTAACCAACCACCTTTCTTTTTTTCAGCTTTTAACTTTAAGGATGCTAAATCTGATCCAGCACCTGGTTCGCTGTAACCCAATGCAAAATCAATTTCACCAGCTAATATTTGAGGCAAAAATTCATTTTTTATATTGCTAGATCCATGATGAATTATTGTTTGTCCTATCGATCCAACACCTTTTCCTGGAGAAGGGGCACCAACTCTACATAATTCTTCATTTAAAATATAATCATAAATTCCAGGTTTTTCTTGACCGCCATATTCTTTTGGCCATGACATGCCTAGATATCCTTTTGATGAAAGTATTTTCATAAACTCTCTTCTAGCAAGGCTGTCTATTTTGGTTTGAGCATCTGCTTCTCTATTTGGAGCAAATACATCGTCTGCATTAGATTTTTTCTTTTCTTCTTTGATGAAGCCTTTAACTTCTTCAATAAATAATTCTTCTTCTTTAGTAAAATTAAAATTCATATTTATGGAGCTAAAACTTTATCTCTATTACCTCTTTCGTAATTAACTTTGAGTTTTCTATGAATAATACACCATGAATTATTTATGTTTTTCCACTCATCAATATATTCACCAAACATCTCATAAAATTCTTTTTCATTTGGCTCTTGGCCTATATGATAAACCCTAACATAGCATTGACTTGTTGCTTCATTATCATTAATTACTATTTTAAAATTTCCTAATAAATGTTGTGTAAATCCACAACCATTTAAATTTGATTGACACATATTAATAATCTCATCTCTACATGATGAATTAAATTTAATACCAATTGAATCATCGCCATATTCAGCTGTAGCTTCTTTATGGAAAATATCTTTTAAAATACTCCATTTCCTAGTATCTAATGATTTTGCATAAGCAATAAGCTTATCTTTAATTTCAGTTATATCATTATCCATATTTCTATTTATTGCCTTACATATACCCAAAGTTTAATATAAAAGTCATATTTAGAAATAATAATTAGATATAAGTGGAACTTCAATTTTCAGAACAACAAATATTGCTTAGAAATACTATTGAAAAAATATGTATTGATAATTCTGATTTAAAGACTTTAAGAGAAATTGAAGATACAAAAAAAGGTTACTCTGATCAATTCTGGACACAATTAATAAATCTTGGGTTAACTGGAATTAATATACCTACTAAATTTGGGGGATCAGAAATGGGCTTACTAGACCAAGTAATTGTTTATGAAGAATTTGGCCGTGCCTTGTCTTTATCACCCCATTTGATTAGTTCAGTTATATGCTCATCTTTAATAAATAAATTAGGTACAAGCAAACAAAAGAAAGAAATTCTTACAGAGATAGCTTCTGGTGAATTGATAACCTCATTGGCATGGTTGGAAGAAGGTTCTTCATTCTATAAAGAGGGCATCAATTTAACACTTACTAAAAAAAGTAATAAATATTATGTAACTGGTAAAAAACACATGGTTCCATATGCATCTGATGCTAAAAAAATAATAATTTTATTTAAAGATAATTCTAATATTGGCGCTGCAATAATTGATACAGACCAACCAGGCTTAACTTTTAATTACCAAGAGAACCATGCTAAAACAAGTTTATATGAGGTAATTTTTAAAAATGTTGAGATTGATAAAGATAATCTAATGCAAAAATCAAACTTCTGGGAGACTTGGAAAGAAATTGCTTTCCTAAGTCAGATATTGATTGCAGCAGAAGCATCGGGTGGTTCTGAAAGGTCTTTATATATTGGTAGAGACTATTCCCTTGAGAGAGAAGCATTTGGTCAAAAAATCGGTTCTTTTCAATCTATAGCACATTATCTAGCAGATGGATATGTTGAAGTTGAGGCTAATAAATTAATGACATATCAAGCAGCCTGGTCATTTGATGAAAAAATGGATATTTCATCATTATCAGCATTGTCAAAACTTCAAGCTTGTAGATCATTTAGAGAAATAGCAGCAACCACTATTCAAATTTATGGTGGTATGGGATTTACAGTTGAGGCTGATCCACAATTGTTTTTTAAAAGAGCTAAACATTTACAAAACTATATGTGGGATGAAGCATATCTGGAAAATCAGATAGAGGAAGATTTTTTTAATTAGAGGTGTAATTTGACATTTTCAACAATAGATTATCAGGTGGAGGATGGCGTCGCTAAAATTCTCTTAAATAGACAAAAGCAACTAAATGCAGTTAACTCATTAATGTCTAAAGAGTTACCAAAAGCATGGAAGCTTTTTAATGATGATGATTCGGCAATTGTTGCGATAATTTCTGGCGTTGGAGATAAATCATTTTCCGTGGGAGCTGATTTAGCTGATTTACCCGATATGGATGGTGATATGGGCAAATCAACCCTTGAATCAATTAAATGGACTTCATTACAAAATAAAGTTTGGAAGCCTGTTATATGCGCTGTAAATGGAATATGTTGTGGAGGCGGTTTACATTTCGTAGCTGATAGCGATATTGTTATTGCTTCAAATAATGCAACTTTTTTTGATACTCATGTGAAAGTAGGTTTGGTTGCTGGACTTGAGCCAGTCAGTTTAAGCAGAAAGATTCCTTTAGAAAGTGTGTTAAGAATGTCGTTAATTGGGGGAGGTGAGAAACTTGATGCAATTGAAGCTAAGAATATTGGATTAATTAGTGAGATTGTTGATAACGATAAATTATTGAATCGTTCAATTGAATTAGCTAATAAAATTAAAATTCACTCTCCATCAGCTTTAGCAAAAACAAAAAAAGCTATTTGGATGTCTAAAGAAACTGGTCTTGCTGATGCTCTTCATAATGCTTGGGATCTAATTTCAAAACAACAAACTCACCCTGACTTCAAGGAAGGAGCTAAAGCTTTTATAGAAAAACGATCTCCTAAATGGAAACCATATAATCAAGATGAATAACTACGAACAAATAGAATTTAAGATTGAAGGCTCATTAGCAAAAATCTATTTAAATAGACCAAGTAAACTTAATGCATATACTCCAGATATGGGTGATGAAATTATAAATTCTTTTAGGATAGCTAATTCAGATCAAAATATTAAAGCCATAAGTTTTTTGGGAAAAGGGGATTCTTTTTGTTCAGGTGCTGATAGAGATTATTTAACTGGTAATCAATTAAGTAAATCAGGCCTAAAAATAGGTGAAGATGAATTCATAAAATCATTTGTATTGGAAATTTCTCAATCTAATAAAATTCTAATTGCAGGTCTTCATGGTGCATGTGTTGGAATTGGTATAACAATGGTTTTGCCTTTTGATATAAGAATTGCAGAATCTAATACAAAAATTTCATTTCCATTTTTAAAATTAGGTATATTACCTGGATTAGCAAGCACATATTTTTTACCTTCACTCGTAGGTATTAGTAAGGCAAAAGAGATCATTTTAACAAATGCTAATTTATCAGCTCAAGAAGCTAAAGAAATAGGTCTAATTAATGAAGTCGTTAATAAAGATAATTTAGATAATGCAATTACTGAAATTGCATTATCATTTGATGAAATAGATTTAAATACCTTAATTTCTGCAAAAAAAGCATTTAATCCTAATTTGGAAGAAAAGGTACAAGATGCTATAAATAACGAGAGAAATTTATTAAAAACGTTTAAATAGCTATAGATTTTTTAGGGGAGAAATATCATGGAAATTAAGTCATTGGGCTATATAGGTTTTGGTGCAAAAGATCCGCTCGACTGGTTAAAATTCGGTACAGAAATTTTAGGTATGATGCCGGCAAGAGCTGTTCCAGGGGAGAGTTGGGGATTTCCACAAGACCCTAATTTTAAAATCGCTAGTGGTGGAAAGGGCGTAGCTGATGACGGCTCTGTTTATTTAAAACTAGATGATTATCAGTGGCGGCTTGGTATTCATCAAGATGATGATAATCATGGAATTTTATATATAGGCTTTGAGGTAGATAACATTTCCAAACTGGAAGAAGCAAAGCAACATTTACTTAAAAATAAAATTGATGTATTGGATGGATCTAATCAAGATGCGCAATCAAGAGGGGTTGGAGGATTACTTAAATTTAGTG
>CAYUHD010000052.1:0-10016 GCA_964444385.1 uncultured Gammaproteobacteria bacterium | reverse complement strand
GCTTAGTAGATCTAGATTGAGTAAGAAAAACTGATCAAAGGTTTAGCGTTTCTTTGATTAAAGGAATAGTGATCTTTCTTTTTAATGAAGCTGCTTGCTTATCAAGTGAAATAAGATTTCCTACCAAAAGTGAAAATTCACGAGTTTGATGCTTAAGAAGAAACTCAAGTTCTGCTTTTTCTAAGTTGATGTCTAGTTGCTGAGATACAAAATCTAAGGCTTGATTAAGAAACTCGTCTTGCACAGTATGCAGGATCATATACTCCATGCGCTTTATTCTTGATAATAGGTCGGGAAGATGAGTAATTTCTTCTAATGGTAGAGTGCCGCCAAAAGAAAGTATTATGCTGTGGTCAGATTGCTGACATTCATTAATCAGATTAAAAAGAGCTGTTTCCCACTCCCCATTTACAAGAATGAGTTGCAGGTCATCAATACAGACCACATCCAAAGAAGCTAAATTTTGAAATATTTCAACTCCCATATTGATAGCTTTTTTCATAGGAATAAAAGCAAACTGTTTTCCAGCTGAGCTAAGCTCATTGCAAATGCCCTGCATTAAGAATGATTTTCCAGAACCCTCTTCACCATGGATTATTAATTCATGAGTATTCTTGCTGACCACAAGATCAGCAAGCCTTGTCATTAGATCAAAGTTATCTGGCACACAAAAAAAGCTCTCAAAAGATGCTTTTTGATTAATCTGAAATGGAAAAATAAGCTGCGTTGGATTATTCACGATGTAACTTAGCGGTGAGTTTGAACCAATTCAAACCATATAAAAATAGACTGATTAAAGTTACTAGAGCTACTGAAATATCAACCACAAAGTTAGTTAGATTTAGGGCGAAAATAATATCAATAAAGACGCCAGCTAGATAACCAATATGCACAAAGGTTGTAATTTTTCCAAATACATTTGGATTTGGCGCAGCAGTCTCATAAACGGTCATATGAAATGCTGCTCCCATAATGATAATAAAATCTCGTAATACAAAAACTACAACTACAAAAAGAGGTATATAATAGTTCATCCACAATATTAAAACTGTCCCAATTAACAAAACCTTATCTGCTATGGGATCAAGAATTTTTCCTAAATCTGTCTGCCAGTTCATCACTCTTGCAAGGTAGCCATCCAGCCCATCTGTTGCGGCGGCAATCATAAAAATATATAAAGCAAAAAGATAATTTTCCTCTGCAATGAATGAAAGCAATGGATACATAAGATAGATTCTGATGATAGAAAGTAAATTAGGTAGAAAAATAAAATATTTACTCATTATTAATTTAAATACTCGAGCTTTAGTTGATTGGTCTCAGTATTATATTCTTTAATGAGGAATTTAGTGCTGCCTCTAAGCTCTTTCAATAATGAATCTGTGGTTTGAAATAATTGAGTCTTGTAAGCAATGTTTGTACGTTTAAAGGAATGAAAATCTCTAGACTTTATGGCAAAAATTTTATCTAACTCATACTCAACTGATTCAAAATCTTTAAAATTCTTTAAGCCATAAACAGAGACCAGCACCCTTTCTCCTGATACACCAGGTTCAAGCGGCTTGACCTCAAGAAAATCATCTAAAAAGGTGTGAATTGATTTTTGAAAAAATTCAATCACTTGCTCCTCTTTTAGTGGAGAGGTAGTTTTCATATCTCTATTTACAGACCATTGGTTGATCCCAACTCTTACAAGTTCAATAGATAAAAAAGCATCATTATAGAATTTACTTTCAATATAGTTTGAGGGTGAAAAAAGTATATTTGTTTGATTAAGTAAATTTTGATCCTCTAAATCAAATTCAGGCAACTCAAGGTAAACTCCTCTATCTAGAGCAATATCTTTAAACATTTTTTTAATTTCCGCTACAAATAAGTCTCTAGACAAACTGCTATCTAAGTACACTGGCACAGATTCTCCTGTATCAATCTTAAATAAAATAAGTATCACTGGACGATTAAATCCAATTAATGGAGTGCCTATCTTTCGCAGCTCAGGGATCAATGTTTCGCTATTAAATATTACTGATAAAAATTCTTGCTCTCCGATTATTTCGGTGGAATAGGAAGAAACAAAATCAATCTTTTTTAATTGAGCATCACTAATTCTCCATAGAAATTTTTTATTTCTAGATCCTGATAATTTTTGAATTAATCGATTAAATGCTTTATTTAATCCGTCGTTAGTATTGGTATACTGATCATCTGGAATCTTAACTTCAAATAATGCTGGGAACTCTTTGCAAAATACTGTGTTAACCAAAAAAATATTTAGCAGAAGTAAGATTTTAATTTTTTGAATCATATTTTTTATTGTAAATGACTAGTAAAACAAAACCTACAGTGGATCCATATGCTAAGGCAGGTGTAAATATTGAAAAAGGGAATGTATTAGTTAAATCGATCAAAGAAAGTGTTAATGCAACTCATGATCGGAGAGTATTAGGCGGTATAGGAGGTTTTGCTGGACTCTTTCAACTTGGATCAAAATACAAAAACCCTATTTTAGTTGGGTGTACCGATGGCGTGGGGACAAAAGTGGCTCTCAGTCAGGCTCATAATAAAACACATCTTCTTGGACAAGACTTAGTGGCTATGTGTGTTAATGACATGATTACATGTGGGGCTGAGCCCTTATTTTTTTTAGATTACTTTGCCGCTT
Organism: uncultured Gammaproteobacteria bacterium; assembly: GCA_964444385.1. Classification (GTDB taxonomy): domain Bacteria; phylum Pseudomonadota; class Gammaproteobacteria; order Magnimaribacterales; family D2472; genus D2472. The sequence goes on along the minus strand of CAYUHD010000052.1, from coordinate 7,354 downwards.
CAAAGCTTGAACCTAAAGCAACTGCTCAAATTGTTAAAGGAATTGCAAGCGCATGTAAAAAAAGTAACTGTGCTCTACTTGGAGGAGAAACTGCCGAGATGCCTGGTCACTACACAAAAGACAATTTTGATTTAGCCGGTTTTTCAGTTGGAGTAGTAGAAAAAACAAAGTTAATTGATGGCAAAGGAATTAAGCCGGGTCACATAATGCTTGGTCTTGAGTCAAGCGGGCCTCACTCTAATGGTTATTCTTTAATACGCTCAATTGTTAAAAAGAATAAAGCGTCAGATTCTATAATGAAAGCTTTACTTAAGCCGACACACTTGTACCCCGAGGCTATTTTAGAACTAATCAAGAAAACTAATGTCAAAGGTATGGCGCATATAACTGGAGGCGGTTTGACAGAAAATATTCCAAGAATACTTAAAAGCGGATTAATTGCAGATGTTGATTTGTCTTCATGGAAATTTCCAAAAGTTTTTCAATGGCTTCAGGAAAAAGGAAAAATCTCGCAACCAAATATGCTAAGAATCTTCAATTGTGGAATTGGCATGGTCTGCATTTTAGATAAAAAAGAAGCTTCGAAAGCGCAGAAGATTTTAACTTCACATAAACTGCGTTCTTACGAAATTGGCTCTATAACCAAAGGAAATCTTAAAGAGCAAATTCAATACAATTAATCATGAAAAAAATAGTTGTTCTGATTTCAGGAGATGGTTCAAATTTAGAAGCCATTGCTAAAGCTTGCCAAACAGGAAATATCCCAGGCTCTATTGAACTTGTAATTTCAAACCAACCCAATGTCAAAGGATTGGATCGAGCTAAAAAATTTCACTTAATAAGTAAAGTGATCGAGCATCAAAATTTCAATTCAAGAGAAGAATTTGATCAATCTCTCTTAGAGCAAATTCTTCCAATTGAACCTGATCTGGTTGTTCTTGCTGGTTTTATGCGAATTCTTTCAAATGATTTTACGGAAGCGCTTAGTGGCAAATTAATTAATATTCATCCTTCTTTACTACCAGAATACCCAGGCCTAGATACCCACAAGCAAGCTATGAAGAATGGTGATTTAATGCACGGCATATCAGTGCATTATGTTAATAATGAGCTTGATGGGGGGCCAATAATTACGCAAGGCGTTTTAAAAATAGATCCAGCTCAATCTGAGGCGAAGTTAGTAAACAGAATTCATAAAATTGAACATGCGATATATCCTAAAGTTATTGCAGATATAGCAAAAGAATATATTTCTCTTCAGGGAGATCAAGTAAAATATCAGCCTGAAAGTCATTTTGGCCCAAATCATATGGAGTTTTTTAATGTATAAACATATTGGAATAATCTTTATTTGGATCTCAGGTGGATTGGCTGCCCAGGAAATCCCTGACTATAGAGGTGAATATGTTTTTACTAACTCCAGGGGTTCTATGGAAGGAATTAGAGAACTGATTACTCACAAAGAAGAAGGCAAAAGGACCATTCAATTTAAAACTAAGTTTCCGCTCGGAAGGATAAAAATTATTTCGAATTTCTTAGACCAGGATAATCACATCACCTCCAGTAAATATTCTGTAGATGTGAAATGGACATTAATTTCAGATAAGAGGACTCTAGACTTTGATCAAACAGAAGGTATTTTAACTTCAAAAGGAAAATTTAAATGGACTCAAGATTTACTTAAGAGTGAAAATATATTTGATCCTCTAAATGTGCAAATTCAAATTAGAAAAAATATTATTGGGGGCCTTAAGAAATTTTCGTTGATGCTTCCAAATTTAAAAACAGGAGCAATTGAAACTAACAACTATCAGGTAATTGGTGACGGAAGTTTTGAGGTCAATGGCATCAATTATTCATGCATCATCGTAGAAAGAATTAGGCTACAAGATGATAGAACCACTCGTTACTTTCTGGCTCCAGATCTTAATCATCTAATAATAAAAGTTGAAGACAAAGATCAAGATGGCGATACCATACTTGAACTCAAAAAACTCTATTAAGTTTTAGGCAGAGTAACTCCTGTCTGCCCCTGATACTTGCCACCCCTATCTTTATAACTAACCTCACAGTCTTCATCAGACTCTAAAAAAATCATTTGAGCAACGCCCTCGCCAGCATATATTTTTGCAGGCAAGTTTGTTGTATTTGAAAATTCTAAGGTGACATGCCCCTCCCACTCTGGCTCTAATGGGGTAACATTTACAATAATGCCACATCTTGCATATGTTGATTTTCCCAAGCAAATAGTTAAGACATTTCTTGGTATTCGAAAATATTCAACCGTTCTGGCTAGAGCAAAAGAATTTGGCGGAATAATACAAACATCAGAAGTAATATCAACAAAACTATTATCATCAAAAATTTTTGGATCAACTGTTGCAGAATGAATGTTTGTAAAAACCTTAAATTCATTAGCGCAACGAACATCATAGCCAAAACTAGATACCCCATATGAAATAAGTTTTTCACCTTTATCATCAACGCGTACTTGATTTTCAGAAAAAGGTTCAATCATGCCCTTTGTTTCAGCCATGCGTTTAATCCATGTATCTGGTTTAATTGACATTAAATTACAATCCTCCCCTGAATAGCTCTTGCGATGGTGTTGCCGTCGACATACTCTAACTCCCCTCCTATAGGAATACCATAGGAAATTCTTGAAACTTTGACACTTTCAAGATGATCGTTGATAAATGCTGCTGTTGCATCACCTTCAACTGTTGAGCTGGTTGCAAGGATCACTTCCTCGATCTTTGCACCTTGGATATGACGCAGCAAATCAGGAATACCAAGATCATCAGGTGAAACTCCATCAATGGGTGAAAGACGCCCCATCAAAACAAAGTATCTACCTTTGAAACCTCCGGTTGACTCAATTGCCAATACATCAGATGGACTTTCTACAACACAAAGACTGTATACATCTCTTGATTCATCACTACAAATTTTACAAATAGATTCTGAGGTTAACTGACGACAAACTTCACAGCGCTTAATAGCGCCAAGACATTCCTCAAGAATTTGTGCCAAATGTAAAGCACCATCTTTATTTTTATCAAGCAAGAATAAGGCCATGCGCTGAGCTGATTTCTTGCCAACGCCAGGTAATATAGTTAGAGCTTCTATCAATTCATAAAGCAAATCTTTATTCATGGGCTCACCTTTTTAATAGATTCATCAATAATTTTTCCGCTGAATGAATCAAGGATATCTTTTACAGCAGCATTTTCTAACAAAGCATCTTTATCTTGATTCAACTGATTTTGAGCATTCTCTTCTTTAAAACCTGCTGGAGATGATATCACTTCTCCACTTTCTATTACCAATGAAATCTTCTGACCCAATAGAGCTGAGATGGCTTCTAAAAACTCAGTTTTTAATCCTTCAGTTGGATTTATTAACTCATCAGACTTTTTTAAGGTTAAGTTATTGTCGGCAAAACTAACAAACTCAAATTCTGAAAAAACCTGACTAACAAACATTGATAGTTCAAGCGAATTAAAAATTTTATTCCAGCTTTTCACATCAATCTCTGATGGAGTTTGTGCATTCTCAACAACCGCTTCCTCGATTGCTACCTCTACCTTTTTGGACTCTATAGGCTCTGGCTCATCTTGAGCAGGCTTTATTGGTTCAACCTTGCTCTCTTTTGATGCTGGCAGTTCAGAAGCTAATTTAGGATTTTTTTTTTCTATCTTTGGAGCAACTCCATCAGACATGGGTTGAAATGCGAGCATGCGCAAAATACATAATTCAAGGGCTTGCTTTGGATGGGGGTGAACATGAAACTTACTTAATGCATTCAAAGCAATCTCATAATGGAGTTGAATAATTTGAGGGTCAATGCTTTCTGCTAGTTTCTTTATGGCTTCATCTTCACTATCTTGAAGTTGCTGATGTAATGAAATCTTATGAAAAACAGAAATTAGGATTTTTAAAACTTGTTCATATTCAACATTTAATTCTGTAATTTTATTTATGGTTAAATAAGCTCCATCACCATCAGATAGAGCAACCTGATTAACGAGTTCGATAATATAAGACTGATCAATAGTTCCAAGTAAAGCTTTGACCTCATTAGATTGAAGCGCCCCATTACCATGGGCAATAGCTTGATCTAAAAGCGTTAACCCATCTCTAATAGAGCCCTGAGCAGAACTAGCAATTAAAGCCAAAGATTCATCATCATATTTAACAGCCTCAAGATCCAGCAGTGATTGGATATGTTCACGAATCTGGTTCTCTGGTATGACCTTTAGATTAAACTGTAAACAACGTGATAAAACAGTTTTAGGAACCTTTTCAACTTCAGTTGTAGCCATCAAAAACATTATATGTGGTGGAGGCTCCTCTAATGTTTTTAGTAAAGCATTAAAACTACTTTTTGAAAGCATGTGCACTTCATCGATAAGGTATATTTTAAAACGCGCGTTGGCAGGCTTGTATTGAACTGATTCAAGCAGTTCTCGCATATCATCAACACCAGTTCTAGAGGCAGCATCAACTTCCAAACAATCAATGTGGCGGCCTACTTTAATCTCCTCACATGCTGTACATTGATTGCACGGTTCTGTCTGAGGCATCTCACACTTTAAGCAATTAAGACATTTTGCAAAAACCCTGGCAATCGTTGTTTTTCCGACACCTCTAGTGCCGCTAAATATATATGCTTGATGAAGTTTATTGTGCTCAATACTATTTTCTAAAGCTTGCAAAATATGCTCTTGTCCGACAACCTCAGAGAAGGTTGCGGGTCGATATTTTCTAGCTAAAACCTGGTAGGACATAGGTATAAATCATACCATGTGAATTTATAAAATCTGCTCAATAATTTGGGAGCTAAAACCCCTATTAAATAAAAATTGTTTTTGTTTCATCTTGGATTGATAGTCGGTTGGTTGAATGCCTTTAAACTTCTTTTTTAATTCATTTTCAGCATTCTCATTCCAGCTTTCATAGGCTTCGATGGCATTGGCTATCAAGAAAGAATCCACTCTTTTAGAATATAATTCCATCTCTATTTTTTTTGGTCCGAAACCTTTGCGTGCCCTAGAGTTTAGATACATCTCAGCAAAACGTTCATCATCTAAAATTTTATTAGCAATTAACTTATCAAGAGCCTCTTCTATAATTGGCATGGTTTCAGGGAAACGCTTATCAAGCTTTTGCATAAGTTCATGGCGAGAGTGCTCTCGCCTAGACACTAAATCAAGGGCTTTGTTGTATACAACTGTAAAAGCTTCAGAGATCATTGCAAAGGCATGACTCTAGACTTGCCTTTATTTTTAATAATTTTAACTCTTTGACCAACAGCGAAACTATGCTCACCCTCTTCTTGTATGATTGAAACAGTTTTGCCTGAATCTAAGTCCAATAACAGCTCTATAGCGGGTTTCTTGGTTGCGGCATCGCCTATTTTTGAACCAACTGCAGAACCAACTAAAGCTCCTAATACACCTGCTATATCAGATTCTGTTTCTGAATCAGTTACAGAAGAACCTGCTGCCCCACCTATAATAGCTCCAGCCACAGCACCAGTATCCCCATCACCAGATAAAATTACTCGGTCTATTGAGACCACTGTTGCAAATACAACGGTTTGCATCCTTTGAGCATCGGAACGATCAACCACCTCAGGTCTTAATGAGCTGTATGAACAACTCACCATGAACATTGCAAAAATAATACCAATAATACCTTTAGACATTTTCATCTCCTTGGATCTCCTGTTTAAAATTTTTCTCCAATTCATCTGCAATTAAATAATATGTTTTTCCTTTGTGAAAACCATTGAGAAGTTTCACCTCATAGATTGAATTATTCATCTTTGATTCAACAATTTGAATGCCATCATTTTTTTTCAATCGAATAAGATTCCTTCCATCAACAATTGAAAAGGTATCCCATGTTTGAAATTTTCTACTTCTATAAGTTTGATATGCATCACTTGAGAGAAAGTAAACAACTTGTCCATTTCCAAATGAAGAATTGTAAGAACCATTTTTAACTAATTCCCACACAGTTCCATTTAGATCAGTTTCTAAATCATCTTTGGTCTCAGCAAAAAGGTTTGGTATCAGCAAAATTAAGCTAAAAATAATTAAGTATTTTTTTAGATGTAGCATATTATTTATGACTCTATTTTATTAAAAAAGTTCATGTATTTTATGCAAGATATACATATATCCCATAACCACTCATGCTGAGCATAATTAACCAAGACCCTATGGTTCCTGCTAACCGATAGGGAGTGCTCTCTCTAGAAATAGAAATCCCATATGCATGGAGAATTCTAAAAAGAAAAAACAAAGACCCTAATATATGAAGCTTCCAATCAGCAATGCTTTGCATTTCTAATAACCCCATTAATATTAAGACTAAAGGTGCGTTTTCAATTAAGTTTCCATGTGCTCTGATGGATTGGAGTAATTCTGCAGAATCTCCATATCCTAACATTGTGTTGGTTTTCCCTCTTGTTGATCCGGCCTTAAAAGCTAGAAAAACTGCAAGGATTGTTAGTAAAGACGCGTATAAAAGGGTAATTTCCATAGTTATAAATAATTAATGCTTAAAATACATATTATGCTAAGTTTAATCTCATCATACAAAAACAATGCAGAATGTCTAAAAAAATTTTCATCATCTATTAAAATACATTTATGGATGCATTAACAAATCTTTTAACCAGAAATTCTCCTCGAGAATTAACTACACCTATTCCAACAAGGGATGATATGCATGAAATTTATCAAGCAGCGCTTAGAGCTCCTGATCATGCATGGCTTAGACCATCTCGTTTCATTGAAGTTACGGGTCAAGGTTTGGAAAAACTCTCAAAGATTTTTACAGAATTTGCTTCAAATGAATTAGAAGATCTTACGCCATTGCAAATGGATAAATATCAATCAGCCCCATTCAGAGCACCAATGATTATCATCCTTGTAACCAAGATTACGGAACACCCAAAAGTTCCTAAAACTGAACAAATGCTTTCAACAGCAGCAGCTGCAGAGAATATTCTGCTAGCACTGCATGCAAAGAACTTCGCTGGAGTCTGGAGAACTGGTAAATTTGCTTTAAATAAAAAGATAGTCGAATACCTAAATTTAACTCCTAGTCATGAAGTTATTGGGTACCTGTATGTTGGGACACCAACTGGAACAGTTAAAAAAATTCCTGATCTTGATGTAGAGAAATTTATCACTCGCTGGAGTGAATAAATTTCTTTATTTTTTTCCTTGAATTTCTCTTAATAGTTCTTAAATAAGTATTGTAGATGCCATTTGGGTCTACGTATATTAACTGCATATGCCATTTGGATATGCACATTTAGTCGCTACTAAGGAGGACT
>CAYUHD010000051.1:3381-10211 GCA_964444385.1 uncultured Gammaproteobacteria bacterium | reverse complement strand
ATTTAATTAAATGCTAAATATATCAATTAGTACAATCTGAATTTTCAAGAATTATCTTTGGGCATTCATCCATAACTACCAACAGACCAGCTTTTTTTCCTAAAGATGCAGCTTCTTTGCTAACAATACCTAATTGGGTCCATAATATTTTAGCTTTAATTTTTATTACCTCTTGTGTGATTTCAGGGATAAATTCTGCAGCACGGAATATATCCACCATATCAATTTTTTTCTCAATAGTAGCAAGGCTTGGATAACATTCTTGACCTAAAATTTTAGTATTAACTAAATTTGGATTAACTGGAAAAACTTTATAACCAAAATCTTTAAGAAATTTCATAACTTTGTAACTATCTCTATCTGGATTAGAACTAGCTCCAACCACAGCAATTGTTTCAACCTCATCTAATATCAATTTCAAATTATCTTTATTCAAATTTTCCTTTAGTTTTCTTCGCAATTTGTGTCTATATAATGCTCAAATTCAAGGGTTGAGTGAGTGATCCCAAACTTCTTCTTTAATACATGTTTTAATTTTTCTTTAATAGACTCTACTTCTTTCAATTGATTTGAGCTGACAACAACATGAGCTTCAAGAGCAATTCGCCTCTCATCTAAATTCCAAATATGGATATGGTGAACATCTTCCACGCTAGCTACTTCCTCCAAAGAGGACTTGAGATCTATCAAAGATAAATCTTCAGGAGTTCCCTCCATTAAAAGATGGATTGTTTTAGGAAGAATTATTATGCCTTGCCATAAAACAAACCCTGCTATTAAGAATGTAACCAGAGTATCTATCCAATACCATTGATAAAAAAGAATTAAAGTTCCTCCAAAAATTACCCCTACCGAAGCTAAAGCATCTGATAAGTTATGCAAAAAAGCAGCCTTCATATTCATACTATCTTTTGACATTCTAAAAGTAATAATAGCTGTAATCATGTCTACAATAAGTGCAACCCCAGCAACCAAAACTATTATCCAGCCAGTTATAGGTTGAGGTTCTACAATTCTCCAAACAGCCTCATAAATTAAATAAAGACTAACAACGATTAAAAGCGTTAAATTGATTAAAGCTGCTATAACCTCAGCTCTTTGGTATCCAAAACTTTTAAACTCATCTGCTGGTTTTCGGCTTATTTTTCTAGCAAAAAGGGCAATACCCAAAGATGCTGCATCACTTAAATTATGCAGAGCATCTGCTATAAGAGATAGACTTCCAGAGATTATTCCACCAACAAACTGACATAATGTTAAAAAGAAATTAATACCAAATGCTGCAAGTAAACCTTTGTCACTTTCTGGTGCATGATGATGGTGATGACTACTTATGATTTACTCCCGCTCAATAGTAGACATGAGAAAAACCCCAGTGTTTATAAGGGTTTGCGACGTCTGTTTTACTAGTGTGTAGTAAACAAGTTTTTTTAAATTTGTTCCCTGCCATCATTATCAATAACTTACCATGTTCTAACTTCACAGTGTGTAGTGAATTTCTCTTTTTCTGAAATAAGGCAAACTTTTTAATTCACTTTCTGTCTAAATGTTATATTTACTATAATTTAGGAGAAATTATGAACTTAAAAGTATTAATGATCACAATATGTTTTCTTTCTGTAAGTGTTTTTGCAGACAGTGACATGAAACGTAAAGATATATCAACTATCGATGATGTAAAGGAATTTCGTGCTTTAATGATTAAAAGAATGAACTCTAAACTTGCATCTGGTGATTTGGGTAAAAAAGGAGTTAAATTTCTTGAAAAAAGAATTGCTCTGTTAGAAACCAAACCCTTGCCTACTCAAGAACAAATTAACTGGCATAAAGAAAATCGAGAAGCTATTAAATCTTCAAGAGGACAAAAGGGTAAAGGTAATGCAGGGAAGAAGAGAAAATACCTGCAAAAGAGAAGAAATAATAAATCCTAACTCTATATCCTTTGCTTATTTGTCTAGTTAGGTTTTTAAGAGCCTATAAAGTCAATATTTTTTGATCTATATAGAAGTGGGAGTAATTCTGCTAAATATTTCATTTCTTCCTCTGCATGGCGTTTTAAAGCTTGTGCATCCTTTTTATTAAGAACAAGTAGACGAGTTAAAAAAGTATTGCCGATAAAACCCTCTAATGAGGATATAGTTTTGTTTTCTTTTCGCTTAGCAACATGTCCTAACCAAAATCGAGATCTCATTTCTGCTCCATTTAGTGTATTCCTAATGACATGACACATTTTTGCTATATTCATTTCTTCATCAAGCAGACCTACTCTTGCACAAATAACAAATGTATCTTCATCGTTAGCATCATAACCAAAAAACTCAGCAGAATTAACAAACTGTATTCTAAGCTTGGACAAATCCCCTCCGATATATTCATGTACTAAATGGCTAGCACCTATAATTTCTCCTGGCTTTTTATTTTCCCAATCCATCCATACATGATCTTTAGGATGCCACCAATTGTAATGTTTTGTTGTCTGAAGGAAATTAGAGAACCACCAACGTACCATGTCTGCCTTTACCTCAGGCATTGAAGTTCTTACGGCAACTAGATAAGAAGCATCAGGTAATCTACGAACTTCGGTAGCATAAACTCCTGTTTGTTTAATTAACGCTTTCTCGGCATCTATGCTTTGTTGAAACGGCTGCAACCCAAAAACAGATATAACGACTGATAATGCTAGTAAAGTATATATTATAGACTTTTTAAACTTCATCCTCCCCACTCAATATTTACATAAGTTATTGATTTATATATCTTTTTTTCTAGCTATTTCAAGTTGGATTAAATCATCAACTGAATACCAGTTATCAAGAACTTTTCTAGAACACTTAATCTGCTTTAAATGAATTAACTGATCCCAGATATCATTAAAAGAATCGCAAGGTTTTGTAATTTGATTAATTTTTTTAGGATTTAGTATTTGAATTCCTGAAGAGATAATTTCACTTTTCTTTTTTCTTGAAAAATCTAATATCTCATCATTATTATTTTTAAAAATATAATCTCCCTCAACCTCATTTATTGGTTTTGCAGGAATAATCATGCAAGCTGGAGAGCCTAACTTAAAGTACTCAGTTGCAAAAGAGGTGAAGTTTATTTTAATAACATTATCGCAAGTTAAAACAAATATTGGCTTATTGGCTAATGATAGCAAGGAGTTGTAAAGCCACCAGCCATTACCTTTTCCTTCTGTATTAATAACTGAAGATACGTCATTCTCAATCACATGACTTGCTAGTATTGAGCCCTTATAGCCAACTGTAATATGGACATTACTTATTTCTTTTTGCAGCCTATTAATGCCTGCAGCGATAAGAGTGGATTCTCCAAAAGGAGCCATGGCTTTAGGTATATCGTCTGTAAGAGGTCTCATTCTTAAACCTCTTCCTGCTGCCATTACAAGCGCATCATCAATTTTATTATTCATCAAAATTCATTCCAAGCTCAATTAATTTGATCATTTCAGATTCAGTATGCTGATCAGCTGACTCAGTGGTAAATATCTTATCTACCGGTGAATCAGATAACTCTCTAGTAGAAGTTAGAAAATGTTCGACTCCATCAAGATTGCGTTGTGTTGTAAAATTAAGCTCTGTTTCACCAATCATAGACTCATGCGTGGTTTCTCCAAGTCGCTTTCCAACATCTATCCATGATGTTCCATAAAGTTTTTTCCAAACATCTAAAAAATCAGATATCTTTGAAGCACGCATCTTCATTGACAATACTTTCCCCTTAGTAAGATCAATATGCTCTAAATTTCTAATCACCAAATCTGCTGCATCAGAAACGCTAAAAAAGAATCTTTTCATATGAGGGCCAGTTGATTTAATTAAACCTTCATCAAGCATCATTTTTTTCCAAATGGGAAATACAGATCCTGTAGACCAAGCAATATTGCCAAAACGAACGCAAGAAAAGTTCGTGTCATTAGAATAATCTAATGAGCAAAACATCCTTTCCATAATAGCTTTAGAGCTTCCATAGATATGAGGTACTGGGGGAGCAGCCTTATCAGTGGAGATGCCTATAACGGTATGAACACCTTTTTCAATTGATGCTCTTGCTATGTTTGTTGAGCCTAATATATTCACATCAATACATTCAAGTGGTTGCTCCTCTGAAATATTTACATATTTTGTTGCGCCAGCATGAATAACTATTTCAGGTTTAAATGCATTGAAACCATCATAAACCGAATCTTTATTAGCAATATCCATTGGGATTGTTTTGCAGCCCGTAATAGCTTCTGCTGCCTGGTTCAATCCATTATTTCGAGAGGCTAAAGTGATTTCATAATTTTTTTTTAATTTTTTAGCCAGTTCTCTTCCAAGAAAACCGGACCCACCTGTGATTAACAATCTTTTCATTTTATAAAATAAAATAATACTTATTCAATTCATTATAAGTTTTATTTGCTTGGTTTTTCTTTATTGTTAAGGTTTTTTTGAAATGGAGAAAGCAATATTCCTAGAATGACACCGGGTGCCTTTACTAAATCAAGCGATAATCCAATTAATCCAATAATTAACCAATTTTTAGGAAACAGAAATTTGTAATTAGTACCTAACTTCAGTGGTAAAAAAATTCCGCGATAAAAAAAAGAAGTTGCAAATACAGAAGCAATATATATTTTTGTTATATGAGGAATAAATAAGTAAGAATCTACGTCCCAATCAGCAACTGCAAAGTTCCAATATAATACTGAATACAAGATAACGAAGAATAAGAAAATCCTAACAAACCAGTTAAAAATATTAAATTGATCTTCTGGATAAAGAAAACGTTTAATAAGTATATATCCCAGCAAAATAGCTAAAATTGATAGAACGTAAATTTTTGTAATATTTGGGATGAATAAAGGGTTTGTATCCCAGCCACCTATTAAATAATTCCACTGTGTAATAACTATGCTTGAAAAAATTAAAATAAGACTAAGATAGATATCTCTGACTTTTCTTTGTGCCCTAACTTTTGCGCCATGTAGATAGTATATAAAATACTTTTTTTGCATATCAAGAAGTGAATTTGGAAGACTGCTATAATCGAGAGTCGTCTCGCTAGACTTCAGATGTTTCTTAGAAATATCTCTGAGCTGTAATCTCCATTCCTGGTCATCGCCAGCTCTAATATTTTCAATAAACCCTCCTGAAGTTCTGAAAGTCTCGGCTTTAACAAGTGTTCCTGGGGTGGTCTCGTGGCTATATTTGCCATATGTTGCTGCTCTTAATAATTTTTGAAAATGATTTAATGCTTGGTATACAGTAGATCCAAAAACTACATCTAAGTCATTTCTTTTAGCTGTTTCAAAGTTTATCTTCAACCAATCTGCTCTAGGAATTGTCCCAACATCTAGAAACGCTATCCACTCAGACGATGCATACTCAACCCCTTCATTCCTTTTTTCTCCAGGATACTTTTTATTACTCTCGATTAACACTAATGGCAGCGTTTCATTTTTAGAATTAATAAATTGTTTTATTGATCTATCAGTGCTTGAATCAACTATTATAATTTCAGATGGCTGCAAAGACTGAAGCTCTATAGAAATTAATAGCTCCTGAAGTTTTTCTAGACAATTATATGTTGGAATGATGATTGAAATATTGGCATTCATTTTAATGATTCATTCCCACTCAATAGTAGCAGGTGGTTTACTTGAAATATCATAGACAACTCTACTCACATCCTCTAATTCATTCACAATTCGATTTGAAACAAGACTCAAAAAATCATATGGAAGCTTGGCCCAAGTAGCGGTCATAAAATCTACAGTTTCAACAGTTCTAATGGCAATAACATCTGCATAACGCCTTTCATCACCTACAACTCCAACCGACTTAACTGAAAGGTATACACAGAATGCTTGGCTTACTTGATCATATAAATTAGCTTTGATTAATTCTTCAATAAATATTGTATCTGCATTTTGCAAAGTAATTACTTTCTCTTGAGTTATCTCTCCAAGGATCCTGACGCCTAATCCAGGCCCTGGAAATGGATGACGATTAAGCATCTCTGATGGAAGTCCAAGTTCAGACCCCATTTTTCTAACTTCATCTTTAAATAAATCTCGCAAAGGCTCAACTAACTCCATTTTCATATCGTCAGGAAGACCGCCAACATTATGATGGGACTTAATCACCCTAGCTTCTTTTGATTCTGATTCAGATGATTCAATGACATCAGGGTAAATAGTGCCTTGTGCTAGAAAATTAATTTCATCTTTTAATTTTGTAGCCTCATTATCGAAAATATCAATAAATGTTCTGCCAATGACTTTTCTTTTCTGCTCTGGCTCGGATACACCTTTAAGATGTCTGTAAAAAATCTTTTTTGCATCAACCACTAACAAATTTAAATCCATCTTTTCTTTAAATAAATTCTCTACATCTTCAGCCTCATTTTTACGAAGCAATCCATTATCAACAAATACACAAATTAGATTTTTTCCGATAGCTCTATCTAACAGCATTGCTGTAACGGATGAATCAACTCCTCCAGATAAACCCAATAATACTTTTTGGTCACCTACTTTTTCTTTAATATCTTCAATTCTTTGCTCAATTAGATTTTCCATTTTCCATTCAGCGTTACATTTACATATCTTAAATGTGAAATTTTCTAAAACAGTATTACCCTGTTTTGTGTGAGTTACTTCGGGATGAAACTGCAAAGCATAGATAGGTTTTTCAGAATGCTCCATAGCAGCAATGGGTGCTGAAGAAGTTGCAGCCAATAAATTAAATTGATCTGGCATGGTTGATACATTGTCTCCATGACTCATCCAAACATCAATAGAAGAACCAGGGCTAAAACCATCAAAA
>CAYUHD010000051.1:0-3371 GCA_964444385.1 uncultured Gammaproteobacteria bacterium | reverse complement strand
TTCTCTATTATAATTTGAGCATGACCAAATTCTTTATTCTTTGAAGAAGAAACGTGACCGCCGAATTGCTCTGCAAGGGTTTGCATCCCATAACAAATACCCAAAACTGGAACATCTAATTCAAAAATAACTTCAGGGATTCTGGGAGTATTAGAAGCAGTAACTGACTCAGGACCTCCAGAGAGAATTACCCCCTTTAGCTTTAATGATTTAATTTTTTCAACAGAAATATCCCATGGAAGAATTTCTGAAAATACATTTAACTCTCTTATTCTTCTTGCAATTAGTTGAGTGTATTGAGAACCAAAGTCTAAAACTAAAATTGTATCAATATTTTTCTTATCTAAAGAAAGGTTGTCAGAATTGATCATGGCAAATAGCTGAATTATTTATAGAATATTATAAAGGAAACTTTGTGAAATCTTTCTTAGGATACGAAAGGTTTTATTTTATATGCTAGCTCAGAAAGCTCTGGTTTAAATTTGATGATTTCATCTATAGACAAACCTTCTAGCTCATGTGGGAAGACAAGCCATTTTTCAGTTTCATGAATATAAAAATCGGGTTTTCTTTTTGTTTTATTTTTTTTTGGTTTGAAGTAAGGGGTAGCTACTTTAATTTCAGGTGTATTCTTTTTGCATGCGGTTTCCAAATCTAAGATTATTTTTTGAATAGATATCCCAGTATCATGAACATCATCAACTATTAAGAGAGAGTCTTCAGATTCAACCTGTTTGATAATGTAATTCAGTCCGTAAACTTGTACCTTGCTATTTCTCTCATCCATACCTTTGTAGTGAGAAGTTCGAATGGCGATATGATCAGAAGGTACCCCGAGAACATCTAAAAATTCTTGAACAGCTATGCCAATAGGTGCGCCGCCCCTCCATACACCAATAATATAATTTGGGCGGTAGCCGTTCTCATAGACTTTCCAAGCAAGATTAAAAGAATCTCTTAATAACTCATCAGCTTGAATAAATAATTTATCCATTAATTATTTTATTAGCTAAATTAATAGCTCATACTCAATCGAATCATGAATTGACGAGGCGGGATCAGTTCTAATCCTGTGGCAGCTACCCCAAATACATCAGTCATGCTTGAATTAACACCATCTTCATCTGTTGCGTTAAGAATCTTAAAGTCTAGTCCCCATTTATTACCAACGAAATCAATGCTTGCAGTAAGATTTAATAAATCATATGACCTAATAGCATCTACAATAGAGTTATTAGAGACTCTTTGTTGCAAATCTCCTCTTTGAACGTATTGCATGACGCCAGTAAATAAACTTCCAGAATCAAGGACTGTTTCATAACTAAGGCTGATGTCTGCTGAGAACTCTGGACTTTTTGCCAATTCATTGCCTTTAACATTTTCTCTTAAACCATAACGAAGATCTTCTTGACCAAAGAAATATTGATAAGCATCAACATTATCTAAGACCATGTAATCTGAAGTTACTTCAGAATCAAGGAATGATAGGTTCATATCTATGACCAATGAATCGGTTAAAAGGCCTTTAAATTCAACCTCAAGCCCGGACATTTCTGATTCAGGAATATTTGCTACCCCACCTCTGTATGGATCGGGATCAGTTGCCTGAAATTGAAGATTCTCATATGTATAAGAAAAAGCTGCGATATTTGCACGAGCCCTTCCATCCATCAAATCTGTTTTAAGACCGAATTCGATTGAATCAACAGTTTCTGACTCAAAGGTAGGAAATACCATTGCTGGTGCTAAAGGCCTTCCAGCTGTAGCATCTTCAGCTTCTGTAAAACCAAATGTTAAATTACTACCTCCAGGCTTAAACCCTCTAGCAAATGAAAGATATGCCATAGTTGAATCAGATAGGTCTAACTCACCAGTGATCTTTCCAGTTGTCTCATCTGATGTTCCTTTTTCTGTAAAAGTTTCAACATTAAAAAAATTTGTGACATTGGTTTCAAATGTATCTTCTGAATATCTCATCCCTGCTACAAGACGAAAATCATCACTTACACTATATGTTCCTTGCCCATAGACTGAATATGATTCTCTGGTAGGAAGTGCATCGGTAACAAAGTCCCAATCGGCACCAAATACACCAAATCGTCCCGGGATCCCATAGTCATGCGTATAACAGTAGGCAACGTTTGCAAATGATTCTCCACACAAATACCTTAATTGCCCAGTTAAATCATTATCTCTATAGCCACGAATAGTATTTTCTATTTCATGCTCCATATAAAAAGCACCAATAGTCCAATCAAGTTTTCCATTCAAAATTGGCTCATTAGAAATTAAATTAATTTCAAATGTAGTTGTATCAACGACAGAAGTTTCAGGATTAAATTCAGCACGTTGATAAGTTGCATAACGGCAAGCTGGGGGTGTAGGGTAAATTGCAATACAAACCAAATCATCTGGAGGGCCTAAACCAGGAATAGATAGGACGAAATCTCCAAAATTATGCCTATCATTATCTCTCACTACTAAAATATCGTCCTCTTGGATGCTGGCCATAGCTTTAAGAGATGCAAAACCTAAATTAGATTCATAAATTGCAGCAAAAATTGAGGATGTAAGCTCGTGTTTTGAGACAGTATCTTGTGATAAATCTCTAATACTTGGAGTAGGATCATCAATCCCTCTCATAGCTGAACCATTGCGATCAACCTCAAAAAACTGTCCAAAAAGTCTTAGACTTGAACTTTCATTTAGATCAATGAGTAAATCTCCTCGAAGACTTAAACTACTTGCATCATCTAAATCTTGTCCGGTAACAACATTATCACTGAAGCCATCTCTTTCAGTAATGGCTACAGAAATTCTACTGGCTGCATTTTGTGCAAGTGGAATATTATTAGATGAACGAAACTTTTTAAGGCCATAATTACCAAAAGTAATATCAGATTTACCAAGATATTCACCCTTTGATGGCTTTTTGCTGATGACATTAATTGCTCCTGCAGTTGAGTTTTGACCAAACAATGTTCCTTGTGGGCCTCTAATAACTTCAATTCTATCTACATCAATAAAATCGGTTTGCAATGCAAAGGGTGATGCGATAAAGATTCCGTCCATATGAAATGCTACTGATGGCGCAGCGATAGCATTTTGATTAGTTTCATTGCCTACGCCACGAATAGAAATAACAGTCTTGTAACCTTCATTCTTAGCTACCGTTACACCAGGCACAATTGCGCTCAAATCAACAAATGATTCAATATTTTTTGATTCAATATCCTCATCGCTTATAGCTGTTACAGCTTGAGAAATGTCCTGCAGACTTTCACTGCGTTTTTCAGCTGTAACAAATACTTCTTCAATCACGTTTTCTTGAGCCGATAGATAAGCCGCAAAAAATAATAAAGAAATGGATA
>CAYUHD010000050.1:6202-10585 GCA_964444385.1 uncultured Gammaproteobacteria bacterium | reverse complement strand
CCAAAAAAGTCTATGACCCAGAAAATACATTGCTAGATTTTTCTGATCCAAAGCTCAGAAGAAAGGCTTATGAAAGTTGCGCTGTAAAGGGAGAGGTGATGGCTGGAGCTAGCCCAGAATATAAAAATGCTGCTTATGAGCATCTCAGCTTATTGTTACCAAAATTAGATTAGGCAGAGAACTCTTTCCAACCTCTATAACCTCCTTCAAGATTTTGGACATTCTTAAACCCAAGATCTTTTAAGGTTTTACCAGCAAGAGAAGCTCTGCTTCCACCGCCACAGTAAACAACAATAGGAGTATCAGCATTTAAGCTCTGATTATCATCGTTAGGTGAGAGCTTCATTTCAATTAATCCTCTTGGGATGTTTACAGCATTAGCTATGCTTCCTGTTTCAATAATTTCAGTTCCTTCTCGCACATCTATTAGAAAGTAGTCTTCTGAGGTTTTTGCAAAAATTTCACAAGAAATTTTTGGAACTATTGCATGGGCTTCATCAATTAAATCTTTGAGTGTCATATTGACTATTATCTTTTGAAATTTTAATTAGCGCAATTTAAGTTAAATGAAGGTTTTGTTTCGGGTGTAAAATAATAAAAATTTTTAATTTTGAAGGGAGTATAAGACCCCCTTTTTTATGAATAATATTGGATTTATAGGTTTTTTCTTGCATACTTCCATCACTATGAACAAAGCAACAAGGTCAACAAGATCGTCTAACCAAGCAATATGCCCAAATAAGCTATGCTGCATGGGCGCATTTGTTTCATCTCCAACCCCAATCAATAGAAGACGAAGATCAGTCTAATAACCCCCAGAAATGGCGTGGTTTTATAAATTAAGATGAAGAATTTTATTACAACTCAAAATTGGTCCCGATCAGAGCTTCAGGATATTATTGATTTTGCAATTGAGCTTAAAAAAAATCCCTATCAACCTCTCCTAAAGAATAAATCAATTGCAATGCTTTTTTTTAACCCTTCTCTAAGAACAAAAACTAGTTTTGAAGTAGGTATTAGTGAGCTTTCTGGTACTGCAGTTATCCTTCAGCCTGGAAAGGATGCCTGGCCGATTGAATTTGAAGAAAATATTGTTATGGATGGAGAGTCAGAAGAACATGTAAAAGAGGTTGCGCAAGTGCTTTCATCCTACTGTGATTGTATTGCAATTAGAGCTTTTCCTAAGTTTCAGGATTGGGATCAAGATAGAACAGACTCTGTTATTAATAGTTTTGCAAAATATTCATTTGTGCCTGTTGTTAACATGGAGACGATTGAACACCCATGCCAAGAACTTGCTCATCTTTTAACTTTACAAGAACATTTTGATGATTTGCAGGGCAAAGATTATTTGCTTACTTGGACTTACCACCCTAAACCATTAAACACAGCAGTAGCTAATTCAAGTCTTTTGATAGCTAGTAAATTTGGCATGAATGTTAAATTATTATGTCCCTCTGAAAACTACCATCTCGATGATAGATACCTCAAAGCGGCAAAAGATAATTGTGAATCTGAGGGAGCTTTATTTGATATTTCTTATGATATTGATAGCGCTTATTTAAATGCCGATATTGTTTATGCAAAAAGCTGGGGTTGCCTCAGTCACTATGGAAGAGAAGATGAGCAGATAGCAAGCAATAATCAATACAAGCGCTTTATTGTTGATGAATCAAAGATGAGCCTCACTAACAATGCTGTATTTAGTCATTGCCTGCCGTTAAGAAGAAATATTAAAGCAACTGATGCTGTCATGGATGCTGACTATTGCCTAGCAGTAAAAGAAGCAGCAAATAGAAAGCATGTTCAAAAGTCCATGTTAAGTAAAATTTTATAGGTATAAATAATGAGCAAGAAAGTAGTATTAGCATTTTCAGGGGGTTTAGATACAAGTTTTTGTATTCCATATCTAATTGATCAAGGTTATGAAGTTCACACTTTATTTGTAAACACTGGAGGCATCTCTGTTAAAGAGGAGCAAGCAATAACAAAAAGAGCCAATGAATTAGGGGCAAAAAAACATATCAACATTAATGTAGAAAAGAGCTTGTGGTCTGAAATTTTAATCCCATTAGTTCAATCTGGAGCTCTGTATCAAAATAAGTATCCAGCACTTTGTTCAGATAGATACTTAATAGTTAAAGAATCAATTAAATTATGTAAAAAATTAAAAACCAAAGATATCGCTCATGGGTGCACAGGCATGGGCAATGATCAAATTAGATTTGATCTATCTATTAGGGCTCATGGGAATTACAACATTATCACCCCAATACGAGAGATTCAAAATATTACAAAAAATGTTAGAGGATACGAAGAGGATTATCTGCAAGAAAAAGGCTTTAAGGTTTCCTCATTGCATAAAAAATACAGCATCAATGAAAACCTCATGGGAGCAACAATTTCAGGAAGTGAAATTGATGAATGGGAAGAACCATCAAGCGAAAGTTTTGTTTTGTGCAAGTTACCTCATCAATATCCAAAAAGACCAAAAACCCTAAAAATCAAATTTCTTAGAGGAAAAGTTGTTTCTATTAATGGTAAGAAAATGCAAGGAGCTGATTTTTTAAGAACTTTAAATATTCTTGGAGGTTCATTTGGAATAGGGCGATCAGTTTTTTCAAGCGATACAATTATTGGGTTAAAGGGTAGATTTGTATTTGAAGCACCTGGCATAACTATTTTGATGTCTGCTCACAGAGCCTTAGAAGAGGCAGTATTAACTGATAAACAAAATGTTGTGAAGACTCAGGTTGGTCAGGAATGGGTAAACCTTGTTTATCGAGGGTTTTATTTTGAGCCATTAAGAGAAAACCTAGAGGCATTTTTGTTTGATTCTCAAAAAACTGTTTCTGGCGAAGTTACTTTGAATCTTACTCCAGGTCGAGTTGATGCAGTTGCTGTGAAATCAAAGAATATTCTAAAGAGTCCGGAAGGAGCTTATGCTCAGTCTGCAACTTGGTCAGAGGCAGAATCTAAAGGATTTATTAAGTTAATTGGTCAAAGCACATCAACTTGGTCTTCTATTCATAAGAAAAAATGAATACAGACCTAGAGCTAACTTTAAAACATTTAAAAGCTCTAGTTGCATGCGACACCTCAAACCCTCCGCGAAGGATAGAGCAATCGGGCCTAATTAAATATTTAGACTCATTAGATTTTATTTATCCTAAGGTAATAGATTTAGGAGATGGCTCATTTAACATTCTTATTGCCTCAGGCTCACCAAAATATCTCGTTAATGTTCATTTAGATACAGTTCCAGCTGGCGATGGTTGGCAATCTAACCCTTATGATTTAATCACCAAGAAAGGAAAAGCCATTGGGCTTGGTGCTTGTGATATTAAAGGAGCCGCAGCATGTTTATTGACATTAATCGAGAATGGTTTGAAAGATTACGCAATCTTATTTTCGACAGATGAAGAGGCTGGTCAAAGTACTTGTATCAAGGAATATATAAAAACAAGACCAGCTTTTGAGGGCGTGATTGTTGCAGAACCTACTCAAAATATGGCCGTAACATGTCATAGAGGTATTGTGACTGGTACACAGGAATTTTTTGGTCTTGCTGGGCATAGCTCAGAGCAAAGAGCCATGAGCGATAATGCAATTCATAAATTAACACGGTGGTCGGATGCAGCCCTGAAGGTTGCTCAATCACACGACGAGACATCATTTAAGGATTTAAAAGGCATTGCTTTTAATCTAGGTTTAGTTGAAGGGGGTATTAAGCCCAATATTATTGCTGACCATGCTCAAGTTAAATTTGGCATGAGGCCTTTGCCAGGACAGTCTTTTGATGAGTTATTGCAAGAATTAAACGCTGAATCAACTCAAAATAATTCAAAATTTACTTCTGGATTCGTTGCTCCTGCATTGCCTGCAAATGGAGATATCACTGATTTAGAATTATTTGCAAGTGAATTGGGTTTGAATTTATCTCCACCTGTAAATTTCTGGACAGAAGCTTCTTTATTTAGTGAAGCAGGTTATAGAGCAATTGTTTATGGTCCGGGTGATATTGCTAATGCTCATCAACCTAATGAATCAGTAGACCTTGAGGAGCTAAATCAAGCATTGATTGATTTTAAGAAGATAATTCAATGAGCAATTCATCTAATAACTTTATAAAAGATACTATTTTAAAACTCCTTGGCGCTATAGGTTCTGAGAAAGAGATTAAAAAATATATTGAAAAATTCTCCTCTCCAGAACAACGTTTTGCAGTAATTAAGGTCGGGGGATCGGTAATTGAAAATGATCTCAAAAATCTCATCTCATCATTGATATTTCTAAACCAGGTAGGCCTCAAGCCCGTAATACTCCATGGTGCTGGTCCAATGCTATCAGCAGCTTTAGAAGATCAGAAAATTGATTTTTCTT
>CAYUHD010000050.1:0-6159 GCA_964444385.1 uncultured Gammaproteobacteria bacterium | reverse complement strand
CACTCAGTTTTCAGTGAAACAAACAAGAAGATTGTCCAAGCCTTAGAAGCCCAAGGAGCAACTGCAACAAGCCTTATTTCTAACATATTTGAATGTACGCAGGAGAATTCTGATCTAGGTTATGTGGGTGCAATTCAAACAATTAACATTAAGTTAATTAATGAAACATTAGAATCAGACTCTATACCAGTAATAGCACCAATAGGTTATCAAGAAAACGAGATGCTCAATATTAATGCTGATATTGCCACTGTTGAATTAGTAAAATCTATCAATCCTTACAAAGCTATATTTTTATCAGAAACCGGAGGAATATTTAATAAAAAGGGTCAGCTTATTCCGACTATTAACTTAGCCCTTGAGTATGATGAGCTTATGCAGGAAGAGTGGCTTCATTCTGGGATGAAGTTAAAGCTTGAGCAAATTAAGTCTTTACTAGATTATTTACCAAAGACCGCCTCTGTTTCCATTACAGAGCCAATTAATCTTCCAAAAGAACTTTTTACCGATTCTGGGTCAGGCACCTTAATTAAGCACGGTTATAGTGTTGTTCAGCATGAATTACCCAGCCAAGATACAGAGAAGCAATTTAAAAATATTATAGAAACTTCATTTAGTGGAAAGTTAGTAGATAATTTTTTTGATAATTCCAATAATCTAAAGATTTTCATGACCTCATGCAAGCGAGCTACGATTGCTATTTCAAATGACTTTTCAATTCCATACATGGATAAGTTTGGAGTTATCCCTGAAGCAAAAGGTGAAGGTTTGGGAGCAGGTATCTGGCATGAAATGCGAAAAGTCTATCCCCAAGTTTTTTGGCGATCGCGACCTAATAATCCCATTAATAGTTTTTACACATCAATTTGTGAAGGTTGTCAGAAGCAAGATGAGTGGCATATTTTTTGGATTGGTATATCTGATTATGGTGCTCTTAAAGATTGCATTGAGTATGCTATCAATAAACCTAAAAGTGTGATTTAAATGGATATTAAAAAAGTAGGTTTATTAGGTGGAAGGGGTTATGTTGGTCAAGAAATCATAGAGCTTCTGGCTAATCATGAGCATATAAACATTAGTTCAGTTTTTTCTTCATCAAAAGTTGGTCAGCCAGTGAATCTTGATGCTGATGTCGCTTTGTTATATCAAGATCTAAGCATAGATAATATAGTTTTGGCTGATGAAGATGCCTTCATTTTAGCTTTGCCAGATAATGAATCTGAAAAATATATTGATTTAATCCAACGCCATAATGCAAATTCAATCATTATTGACTTGAGCTCAGATCATCGTTTTGATGATGCGTGGGAGTATAGAGTCCCTGAGTTATCAGAGCAGGTTAGATCGAACAGAATAAGTAATCCTGGATGCTATGCGTCCGCAATACAATTCATGCTAACTCCTCTTAAAAATATTTTAAAAGGTTCAGTAAATTTGTATGGCGTCTCTGGGTATAGTGGCGCAGGCGCATCTCCCAATGATAGAAATGATCAAAAAGTTCTTAAAGATAATATTCTTCCATACTCACTTGTCTCGCATCTTCATGAAAGAGAGGCCAAAGCACATAGCTACTCAAAAATTCTATTTACCCCACATGTTGGTAATTTCTTTCGAGGCATCCTGATGACAGGAAATTTTATGCTTTCTGAGACTAAAAATACTAAGGAAATATACAACTTATTTTTTGATTTTTATAAAGATAATAAATTAATTTCTATTCATGAAACACTTCCTAACATGCAAGAGGTTCAAAAGACTTCAAATGTAATAATTGGAGGATTTGAAATTGATAATGAAATTAATAGGCTGACTTTTTGTTGCGCTCTTGATAACCTCCTTAAAGGTGGAGCAACCCAAGCTGTTCAAAATTTAAATTCTGCATTTGGATGGGAAGATAACTTGGGGATAATGTAATTATGAAAATTTGGAATCAAGACTCAAAAGATAAAAATTCCGCAATCGATAATTTTTTATCGAGTGAGGATATAACTCTAGATCAAGAGATATTCCTGTATGACATTGAGGCATCGATTGCTCATGCGCATGAATTAGAGAATATTAATATTTTAAATAAATCTGAGGCTAAGAAAGTTATTTCTTCTTTGAAGAAGCTTGCAAAGCTATTTAAGGCAAAGAAATTTAAACTAACTTCCAGATACGAAGATTGCCATTCTGCTATTGAGGATTTCTTAACTAAAGAGCTTGGTTCAGTGGGTAAAAAAATTCATACTGGAAGAAGTAGGAATGATCAGGTGATGGTAGCTATGCGTCTTTATGCAAGAGCAAAATTAGATGAGATTCAATCAATTAATTTAAAGATTGCTAAATCATTTTTGGATAAGGCTGAAAAGCATTCATCGGATCCCATGCCAGGCTATACTCACTTGCAAAGAGCCATGCCATCTACATGGGGTTTGTGGTTTGGTGCTTATGCTGAGTCTTTTCTTGATAATGTCAATTTGATATCAAATACTCAGTCGTGGATGAATACCAATCCATTGGGTTCAGCGGCTGGATATGGGGTCAACCTTCCCATTAAGCGTGATATATCAACCAAAGAGTTAAACTTTAAAAGAAAACAATTAAACAGCCTTTATGTCCAAAATAGTAGAGGTAAGTTTGAATTAGAGTTAATAGGTTCATTGAAACAGCCCATGCTGGATGTTCGAAAATTTTCTTGGGATATAACTATTTTTTTATCCCAGGAGTTTAATTTATTGAGTGTCGCATCAAAGTATTTAACCGGCTCATCTATCATGCCTAATAAATCTAATCCAGATGTAATAGAGATAATGAGAGCTAATTATGCTGTGGTGGCTGGGCATTATGCAGAATTAGAAAATTTAATTTCTCTACCAAGTGGGTATCATCGTGATTTACAACTTACCAAGAGATCTCTTATTCATTCGATACATTGCGTCTTAAAGACCTTAGATTTATTACCAGATTTGATTAAATCAATAAAAGTTAATGTATCGAGATCAAATGAATGTATTGATGAGGGGATGTTGATGACAGATCGCACATATGAGTTAGTGCAATCAGGCGTACCTTTTAGAGAAGCTTATCTAAAAGTTAAGTCCAATCAAGACAAGATGTTGATTTCAGAAAGTTTATCTAGAAAAAATTCTTCATCTGGTTCCGCATACAATTTAGATTTAAAAGTTCTTAGATCTAGATTAAAACAACTTGCTAAAACAAAATAACTATCTTTTTGCATTTATTTTTTCTTTATGAGAGTATTAAAGAAGAATGAATAAAGCTGTCAGAATTCAAAAATCTGAAGCTGCTAGAAAAAAACGTCATCTTAATCGTGAATTAGTTGAGAAAAAAAAATTAAATGAGTATCGACGTTTACGAAAGTTAAGAAACAAGAAATAATCTAGCAGTTAATTATTTTAAGAAATTCTATTTTCAGGGTTCCCTATATTTTAAATTTCTTTAAGCATACCTATGAACACAAAAAAATATCTTCAAAAATGGTTAGATAATTATAAATCAGAAGACCCAAGTTTTTTAGATGAGATTCTTGATGAATCCGTAGCTTTTTATTCCCCAGTGGTTTTTAAACCCATTGAAGGAAAGGATTTAGCAAAACTATATTTAATGTCAGCTGGGCAATCTTTTAATATGAATCGTTTTAAATATACAAAAGAAGTTATCCAAGATTTATATTGTGTACTTGAATTTGAGACGTTTATTGATGATGTTTCTGTTAATGGAGCAGATATCATCTCATGGAATAATGAAGGGAAGATTGTAGAATTTAAGGTAATGATTAGATCTCTTCAGGCAATTGAAAAGGTAAAAGAAAAAATGGTTGAATCATTAGAGTTATTTTCTAACCAAAGGAGTTAAAAACTTATGCAAGAGAAACCTTTAGATGGGATTAAAATTTTAGAACTTTCAAGCATAGTAACGGCCTCCTTAGCAACAATGATTTTGTGTGATCAAGGTGCAGAAGTAATTAAAGTAGAGCCAACTGGGATAGGTGATTCCATGCGCTATTTAGGAACTCAAAAGGGAGGCTTTTCTGCAATATTTGCAAATTGTAATAGAGGTAAGAAGTCTATTAACCTTAATCTAAAAGATCAAAAAGAAGTTCAAAAATTATTAAAACTGGTAAAAGAAGCCGATGTTTTTATTAGTAATTATCGTCCGGGAGTTAATGAAAAGTTAGGGCTGAGCTTAAAAGATCTTAGAAAAGTTAATCCAAATATTATCTATGTATCAATTTCTGGTTTTGGTGAAGAAGGTCCATTAGCTTCTGCACCAGCTTACGATCATGTGATTCAGGGTATGTCTGGAGCAACAAGCATTCAAGCTAATGATGATCAACCTGCTTATATGAAAACATTAATATGCGACAAAATAACCGGATACACTGCTTGCCAAGCTTTAACTGCTGCTCTGTTTAAACGAGAAAGAACTGGTATACCAAGTCATATAAAATTATCCATGCTTGATTCTGCTATCTTTTTCTTATGGCCTGATGGAATGATGAATGAGACTTTGTTGGATGAGGATGTTCAAAAACTTCCTCCATTGTCAGCTACCTATTCAAATTTAGTCCATGCAAAAGATGGCTTTTTTACAATTGCAGCTATGACAGATGCTCAGTGGTATGGAATATTTGATGCAATTAATAAACCTGAATATAAAACTGATCCACGTTTTGTTGATGCATCAGCTAGAAGTAAAAATATGTCTGATTTAGTTGCCGAGGCGATATACTCATTTCTTGATTTAACTGTAGAAGAATCCATTCAAGTATTAAGAGTAAATGATGTGCCTTGTGCGCCATTTACTCCAAGAGAAGAAGTGATCAACCAACCCCAAGTTATAGCGAGCAAAACTATTTTTCAAATGGATAGCCCGCATCAAGGCAAAATGAATGCAGTCTCTCATCCGGCAATTTTTGATGGACAAAGACTTAAAGTTACCAAAACTGCTCCATCTCTTGGAGAAGACACAGAAGAAATTTTAAGAAAACTTAAGTAGTAGAATTCTCTTGAATGCTTTATCTCATGGCTGTATATTACTAGGCTTAATACAAGCCTAAAACGAAGGAAAGAAATGAAGAAATTACTATTACCAATATCAATTTTTATAATGATCTCGGGATGCGTTTCTAATCCTAATACTTTAAATAACGAAGTGAAATCTGAGGAAGAAGAAGGCGACAAGATTTGTCGAACAGAAAGAATACTGGGCACCAAGATACCTGAAACTTTTTGTTATACAAAAGAAGAGTTAGAGAGAATCGAAGAAGATAGTAAAGAAAAATTTGAAAGAGAGCAACGCCTTAGAGAAAGACAGAGAATTCAAGAAGGATTAGGTACTTTGAACCCAGATTAAATTCTTGAAG
Source organism: uncultured Gammaproteobacteria bacterium (assembly GCA_964444385.1). Taxonomy (GTDB): domain Bacteria; phylum Pseudomonadota; class Gammaproteobacteria; order Magnimaribacterales; family D2472; genus D2472. The sequence continues at coordinate 791 of CAYUHD010000050.1, read as the reverse complement.
GTTATATCTCATGGATGTATATTAACCAACTCAAAAGCGGGAATAGCTCAGTTGGTAGAGCGCAACCTTGCCAAGGTTGAGGTCGCCAGTTCGAACCTGGTTTCCCGCTCCACTTCCACCAAGACTTTGACCCCATTTGAAATGGCTCTTTAGGCAATATCCCAAAAGAGACTTCAGCCCTTATTGCATCATTTTAGTAATTTATTCATAGACACGAAGAAGTTCCGGTAAGGGCAAAACTTCAAACATGCCTAATTTTAAATATAAAAAATAATAGTGATATATAAAGTAAATAATAAGTATTTTGTATACACATAAGCATTACTTTGTTATGTTGGAGATTATTGATAAATTATAGGTAATTAATATGAGAAACTTTTTTATTACATTCGTAATTGCAGCTTGCATTATAAGTAGTTGTTCTACTGCTCAAAAAGCTTCAGAGGTTCAAAGTGTAAGGGCTCCAATTGCTCCATATCTTAAGATGACTTGCAAAGAACTTGGAACAGAGCAAAATGCTGTATATAGAGAGGCTGAAACTCTTGGTGCTCAGGTAGATAAAGATTATCAATCAGATAAAAATACTGAGCTTGTTACTTGGATTCTATTTGCTCCTGCAGCATTTTGGATGGATGGTAATGCAGAATCTGCTGGAAAGTTAGCCGCACTTAAAGGTCAACTTGAAACAATTCAAGAAGCTCAAAAGGTAAATGGCTGCTCTTAAAAAATAAATTAATCTTTTTTAAATACAGGGTAGAACTCTACCAAGTTTAAGGTCGCCAGTTCGAACC
>CAYUHD010000049.1:0-10687 GCA_964444385.1 uncultured Gammaproteobacteria bacterium | reverse complement strand
GATAATATTTAATTTACATTTTCTATTTTTATAATATACTGTACAAATATACAGTAAGGAGTAAGTTATGTCAGATAAAGAAAAAAACTTAAACGAGACTTTATCTCAGATTGAAAAGCAGTTTGGCAAAGGAACTGTTATGAAAATGGGAGATCGAGAAATTGTTGATATGCCATCAGTTTCTACTGGCTCGCTAGGGTTAGATATAGCTCTGGGCATTGGCGGCCTTCCCAAGGGAAGAGTTGTAGAGATCTTTGGGCCTGAATCATCAGGTAAAACAACGCTAACATTGCAAGTAATAGCTGAATGTCAGAAAGCAGGAGGAACAGCTGCATTTATTGATGCAGAGCATGCCCTTGATCCAAATTATGCTGAAAAACTAGGTGTTAATGTTGATGAATTGCTTCTTTCTCAGCCAGACACAGGTGAGCAAGCATTAGAAGTTACAGATATGCTTGTAAAATCAGGGAGTGTAGATTTGATTGTGGTTGACTCAGTAGCTGCCTTAACTCCAAGAGCAGAAATTGAAGGAGATATGGGCGATCATCATATGGGGCTTCAAGCTCGATTAATGTCACAAGCACTAAGAAAGATTGCAGGAAATATTCAGCGTTCTAATGCAATGGTTATATTTATTAACCAAATTAGAATGAAGATAGGTGTTATATTTGGTAATCCAGAGACAACTACGGGTGGAAATGCTTTGAAATTTTACTCATCAGTTCGCCTAGATATTAGGCGTATAGGAGCAGTAAAAGAAGGTGAAGAGGTTGTTGGGAATGAGACTCGTGTAAAAGTTGTCAAAAATAAAGTATCGCCTCCATTTAAAAAAGCCGAGTTTCAAATTATGTATGGAGAGGGGATTAATACTGAAGGCGAGATACTAGAACTAGGACAAAAACTTGAGTTAGTTGAAAAATCTGGATCTTGGTACAGTCACAACGGTGAAAAAATTGGTCAAGGCAAGTTAAATGCAAGCAAATTTTTAAAAGAGAATGCTAAGATTAGAGATGGTTTAGTGAAGGAAATTAGAAAAGCCTATATTCCATCAGTGAATAAACCTGCTAAGAAATAATCATCCTTTAACCTGTTATGACATGTAAAAATTGATTAAGATATTCTCATTATAGGAGAGTATCATGTCAGATAATGCATACATAGTTTCAGCAGTTAGAACAGCTGGAGGAAAAAAAAACGGAAGCTTAAGCCATTGGCACCCCGCAGATCTCGGTGCAAAAGTTTTAGATGAGCTTGTTCATCAGTCAGGCATTGATCCTGAGTTAATTGATGATGTAATTTTTGGCTGTGTTGATCAAGTTGGTGCCCAATCAGGCAATGTTGCTAGAAATGCAATTCTTGCTTCTAACCTTCCTGAATCAGTTCCAGGAACATCAGTAGATCGTCAATGTGGTTCATCTCAGCAAGCTATTCATTTTGCAATTCAAGCCGTTATGTCTGGAACTCAAGATGTTGTTATTGGTGGTGGAGTAGAGGTTATGTCTATGGTCCCTATAGGTGCAAGTATTAAAGATGGATATGAAGCTGGCCATGGCTTACCATTTGATTCCGATGGAATGAAAGAAAGGTATCCAGGAATTTTCTTTTCACAATTTACTGGTGCTGAATTAATGGCAGAAAAATGGAATTTATCTCGTGAAGATCTTGATAAATTCGCTTTGAGCAGTCATCAGAAAGCAGCAGTAGCAGTTGAAGGTAAGTATTTTGATAGAGAGATTTTAGCTGTTCAGGCTAAAAACGCTGAGGGCAAGACTGATATGGTCTTTAATGATGAGGGAATAAGATATGATGCAAGCCTTGAAGCTCTGTCTGGCTTAAACCCAGTCACAGAAGGAGGGGTAATTACCGCAGGTAATGCAAGTCAAATTACAGATGGAGCAGCTGCTCTTATGATTTGTAATGACGAGGGACTCAAAAAGGTTAAATCAGATCCAAGAGCAAGAATAGTTGGTATTAGTGTTGTCGGCGATGATCCAATTATGATGCTTGGTGGACCTATTCCTGCATCTCATAAAGTTTTAAAAACAACCGATCTTAAGATTGACGATATAGATTTATATGAGATCAATGAAGCTTTTGCACCTGTCCCATTATGTTGGGCTATTGAGCTAAAAGCAGATATGGCAAAATTGAATGTTAATGGTGGAGCTATGGCTCTAGGTCATCCCTTGGGCGCTACAGGGGCGAAGCTGATGACAACTTTACTTCATGAGCTTGAACGAACAAATGGTAGATATGGTCTTCAAGCAATCTGTGAAGGTGGTGGAACGGCTAACGCAACAATTATTGAGAGAATATAGCTATTTACTCTTGTAGTGTTCGAAGATAGTTTTAATATCTTCAATATTTCCAATAGAGCTTTGACCGTCTCTGTATTTGAGCTCTATTTCTTTAGCTTCGAGATACTTTTTACCAACAATTATGTTCATTGGAATCCCTATTAATTCAGCGTCTTTAATTTTAGTTCCATAGCCATCTTTTCTATCATCCAAGATGACTTCATACCCCATATCTGATATTTCTTGATACAAATCCATTGATGCTTTTGCAATCTTTTTATCTTTATCAAATCCAATAGCTACTATATTGACTTCATATGGAGCTATAGTTTCTGGCCAGATAATTCCTCCATCATCATTATTTTGTTCAATTGCTGCAGCAACAAGTCTAGAGACTCCAATTCCATAACAACCCATATAAAGATGCTTTGTTTTTCCTTTTTGATCAAGAACATTAGCATTCATTGCATCTGTATAAACTTTTCCAAGTTGAAATATATGGCCAACTTCTATTCCTTTTTGAATTTCTATTACTCCCTTGCCGTCTGGAGATGGTTTGCCTTGAAGAGAACTAAGATCTTCTCCTTCTTTTAGTAGAAGCTCAGTATTGATTGCAAACTCAGAGGAATCGCTAACTGCAATGGTGTCTTCACCATTTTCAGCTAGGATATGAAATTCTTCAGATGCATCTCCACCAATTGCACCAGAATCTGCTTTAACAATTTTATATTTTAGCCCTAATCTTTCAATTATTTTTATATATGTTTCTTTCATTAAAAGATAAGACTCTTCTAAGGAGTCTTCATTGATGTTAAAGCTATAAGAATCCTTCATTAAGAACTCTCTTCCTCGCATTACCCCGTATCGAGGTCTGACTTCATCTCTGAATTTTGTTTGGATCTGATAGATGTTTAAGGGCAACTCTTTATAACTTTTAATATTTTTTCTTATTAGATCTGTAATTACCTCTTCATGTGTAGGACCTAGGCAAAAGTCTCTATCATTCCTATCTTGAATTCGTAATAGTTCTGGACCCATTTTTTCCCATCTTTGAGTTTCTTCCCATAATTCTCTTGGCTGAACCATTGGCATTAAAACCTCTTGAGCTCCAGATGCATTCATTTCTTCTCGTATAATATTTTCAACTTTTCTTAGCACTCTTAAACCAAGCGGAAGCCATGTATATATACCTGATGCAACTTTTCGAATCATTCCAGATCGCAGCATAAGTTGATGACTAATGACCTCTGCATCTTGAGGTGTATCTTTTAAAGTAGGCAAAAAAATCTTAGACCAAAACATTTTTTATAATTGAAATTTCATTTAGTTTATAATTCTATATTTTTTTAGAGACTTATGCCGATTTATGAATATAAATGCTCAAAATGTGAGCATAAATTTGAAGTAATTCAGAGATTTTCAGATCATCCTGTTGAAAGTTGTCCTGAGTGCAATAAAAAAGCCGTTAAAAAATTAGTTTCCGCTCCTTCTTTCAGGTTAAAGGGTGGAGGTTGGTATGAAACTGATTTTAAAACTGGCTCTAAAAAGAATATAGTAGATACTAAGGATGAAAAATCAAAACAGCCTAAAGAAAAAACAAAAACTACTGATAAATCTAAAACTAAAAGCTCAGAGAGAAAAACTTAAACAAGAGAGATAAAAATGCGTTCACATTATTGCGGAGATATTAATAGTTCAGACATAGGTAGCGATATAGAGATTTCTGGTTGGGTTCATAAAAGAAGGGATCATGGCGGCGTGATTTTTTTAGATATTCGCGATTTGCATGGAATAGTTCAAGTAGTTTTCAATCCTGATTTAAAAGAAATGTTTGAAATGGCAGACTCTTGTAGGAGTGAGTTTGTTGTAAATATTACGGGATTAGTCAGAAAGAGAATTGAGGGAGCTGTAAATGAAAAGATGGTTACAGGAGAGGTTGAAATAGAGGCAAAAAGCTTAAAGATTTTCAGTTCAGCAGTCACTCCACAATTTCAGCTTGATGACTATCAAGATGTTAATGAAGATATAAGACTTAAGCATAGGTTTATAGATTTAAGACGTCCAGATGTTAATCAGAGACTAATAAAGAGATCTAAGATAACTGCAAAAGTTAGATCAATTTTAGAAAAACATAACTTTCATGAAATTGAGACACCCATCTTGACCAGAGCAACTCCCGAGGGAGCAAGGGATTATTTAGTTCCAAGTAGGGTCCATCCAGGAGAGTTTTTTGCTTTACCTCAATCTCCTCAATTATTTAAACAGTTACTAATGATAGGCGGTTTAGATAAATATTATCAAATAGCTAAATGTTTTAGAGATGAAGATTTACGTGCAGATAGACAGCCTGAATTTACGCAGGTAGATATTGAGGCGTCATTCGTTTCAACTGAAGATATAATTGAGCTTGGGGAAGACTTAGTCATATCACTACTCTCTGAATTCACAGATTATAAAAAAACAAAAGTCCCAAGAATTACTTACAAAGAATCTATAGAGAAATATGGTTGTGACAAACCTGATTTAAGAATTCCGCTTGAGCTTAAGGATATTTCTGAGCTTGTTAAAAACGAGGAATTTAAAGTATTTTCTGGGCCTGCAAATGATCTTGATTCGCGGGTTGTTGCTTTGAAGGTTACAGGAGCTGCTTCTATGACAAGAAAAAAAATAGATGAGTACACAGATTATGTTGGTAAGTTGGGTGCTAAGGGCCTTGCCTATATCAAAGTTGTAGAGCTTAAAAAAGATAATGGTTTGCAATCACCAATCCTTAAGTTTTTTCAGAAAGAAACTGTAGACTCAATCATCTCTGCTCTAGAGGTACAAAACAACGACATTATTTTCTTTGGGGCTGGAAAGGCTAATACAGTTAATCTTTCAATGAGCTCACTTATAAAAAAACTTGGAGAAGATTTGAATTTAATAAATTCTTCATGGGCTCCATGTTGGATAGTTGATTTTCCAATGTTTGAAAGAAACAAAGAAAAAAATCTAACTTCTTTACATCATCCATTTACTTTGCCAGCAGTAACAGCTGATGAATTAAAAAAAGATCCTGATAATGCATTGGCTTGCGCATATGATTTTGTTTTAAATGGTTATGAACTTGGCGGTGGATCATTAAGAGTATATGAGCCATCCTTGCAAAATGAGATATTTTTAATATTGGGAATATCCCATGAAGAAGCTAAAGAAAAATTTGGTTTTCTTCTCTCAGCTTTATCATCTGGATGCCCGCCACATGGCGGCATAGCATTTGGTTTAGATAGAATAGTTATGTTGTTGTCTGAAACAACCAATATTCGTGATGTTATTGCCTTTCCTAAAACTCAAACTTCTTCATGCCTCCTAACAGAAGCTCCTAGTCAAGTTTCTGATGATCAACTAGATGAACTGAATATTAAATCAACCTTTGAACCAGAGTAATTTATGGCTGGACATTCTAAATGGGCAAATATAAAGCATCGTAAAGCAAGACAGGATGCTTCAAGGGGAAAAATTTGGACCAAGGTTATAAGGGAGATTAGTGTAGCTGCAAAAGGAGGTCCTGATCCTAGTGATAATCCTAGACTTAGACTGGCTTTAGATAAAGCTAATGCTGCAAATATGCCTAAAGATACAATCAATCGAGCGATTAAAAAGGGTTCAGGTACAGGAGAAACGGGCCTTATTGAGGAGTTAACTTTTGAGGGCTATGGTCCAAACGGAGTTGCTATTCTTGTAGAAACAATGACAGATAATCGTAATAGAACAGTTGCTGATGTTCGTCATGCCTTTTCAAAATTTGGAGGAAATATGGGGACTGATGGGTCAGTTGCTTATCTTTTTAATAAGTTAGGATTAGTGCATGTCGATCTGTCGCATAAAGAAGATCAAATAATGGAAATTGCATTAGATGCTGGCGCTGATGATTTTATTGTTACTGAAGATTATTTTGAAATTATTACTACACCAACAAACTTATCAGCCGCTGTTGAAGCTTTTAAAGAAAATAATATTGAAACCCTGTTAGCTGAAAATACAATGCGAGCTGATACCCTGGTCGATTTAGATCAAGAAGCATCTGAAAAAGTAATAAAAATTATGAACTTTATGGATGATCTTGATGATGTTCAAGAAGTTTATACTAATGCAGAGTTTCCTGAAGACTATAGAGGAGAGGAATAATTGTGGCAATTAATTCAAGAACAAAAGGCGCTAATTTTGAAAGAGAAATTGGTAATCTTCTTGTAAAGCAATTAGGTTTAACACAACCAGTAAAAAGAATTTTAGAGCAAACCCGAACAAAAGAGTTGCCTGATTTGAAGTTAGGTAGATGGTGTTTAGAATGCAAAAGATATGGTGATGGCTCTGAACCATCCCAAGAGTGGTGGGATCAAGTTATAGCTGCAACTGGAGATGCAGAGTTTCCAGCTTTAATCTATAAATTTAATCGGCGACCAATTAAAGTAAGAATACTTGCTGGAACTCTAGTCCCAGAGTTAGATTTTTCTCCCATGACTATTGATTTAATGTGGGAAGATTTTGTACAAATCCTTCGTTACTTCTTTCAGAGAGATATTGAGCAACATGAATCCTCGGTTCAAGTGTAACGATTTCCTTTGCAGGGTATATGTTGAAGACACTGATTTTCAGGGTGTTGTTTATTATGCCAACTATCTTAAATACTTTGAAAGAGCTCGATCTCAGTTTTTAATCGAACATAATCTATCTCAAACAGAAGCAATGTCTCAGGATAATGAGTCTTATGTTGTTAAATCAATTAACCTTTCATACCATCACCCAGCAATATTAGAAGATAAGCTAACCGTTAGAACTGAAATAGAGTTACTTAGTAAAGCGAGAACTATCTTTTTTCAATCTGTTTTAAACTCAAAAAATGATACACTCATTTGCAAAGGAGAAGCGGAGGTTTGTTTTATTCAAAATGATTTAGGCAAGCCAAAAGCATTTCCCGCAGGCTTATTAAATTTATTTAAGAATTATGATGAATGACTTTTCAGTTATAGATTTATTTCTTCAGGCTAGTCTTATAGTGCAGGCTGTAATGGTCATATTATTAATTGTTTCAATCATTTCATGGATTGTTATTTTTGAAAGATATTTTAATTTAAATCGCATTAAACGAGCCAATAAAATATTTGAAGAACAGTTTTGGTCAGGTAAAGATCTTCATGAACTTCATGAGGGCATTGATGAAATTTCTAATGAGGAATTGGTTGGTTCTTTACGAGTTTTCAAACACGGATTTGGTGAATTTTTAAGACTAAGTGATGGTCAGCAAATCACAATAGAGGACTTAGAAAGTGTTAACAGGGCAATAAGAGTTTCTTTGGCAAGAGAGGAAGAATCGTTAATGTACCATCTTCCTTTTTTAGCAAACGTTGGATCTGTCAGTCCATACGTTGGATTATTTGGAACAGTTTGGGGGATAATTAATTCTTTTCAAGGTCTTTCGGATGCAACTCAAGCAACAATCAATGCTGTAGCTCCAGGAATTTCAGAGGCATTGGTAGCAACAGCTTTAGGTCTTTTTGCTGCAATCCCAGCAGTTGTTGCCTACAACAGATTTGCATCAGATTCAGATACTCAACTTCAACAATCTTCTATATTTGGCGAAGAGCTAGCTAGCATTCTCTATAGACAAACGGTTAAAGCAAAGCTTTGATATACAGAATTGGTAAAAGAAAGAAGTTAAACGCTGAGATCAATGTGGTCCCATATATTGATGTAATGTTAGTGCTTTTGATTATCTTTATGGTGCTTTCTCCTTTACTTATTCAAGGCATTGAGGTCAATCTTCCTAAAACTGATACAACCAAGATGTCTATTTCTAGCGAGCCACTTGTAATTTCAATTGATAAGCAAGGAGATTATTTTATTAACCTAGGTGAAGAGCAATTGCCGATCTCACTGATGGAGTTAAAAAGCAAAGCTAGAATTATTTATCAAGCAAATCCAGATATTGAAATTGTTTTTAAAAGTGATGCAAACGTCCCCTTTGATTTTGTTGCTAAAGGAATGGCAAGTATTCAAAGTTTGGGAATTCAAAAAGTAGGAATTATTACTTCTGGCTATGATAGCTAATTATAGATACTTACATGCATCATTATTTTCATTTTGTATTCATGCTGTAATTTTTATATATATATATGGAACATTTAATTCCGATACCTCTCAAGCACTTTTAATCTCAAAACCTTTGCAAATAGAACTGAAATTTGATTTGCCGTCTCAAAATACAAAAAAACAAATACCATCTAAAGTTAAAGCTAACCCATCCCTACCCAAACAAACCTCCCAAGATCTTGTTTATTCAAAAACTATCGAAACAACAGAGCTTGCCTCGAATAATCTCTTGATTAAATCAAATATATCTACCTTGCTATCAGAAGAGAGTGAAATTGAAATAAGCAAAGAGCAACAGGAAATTTCACTATATGCTCAAAAAATAATTTCTACAATAGAAAATGCTTGGATGAAACCTAGAAACATTCCAGAGGGTTTAGTTGCAAATTTAAGGCTTAAAATTCGTTCATCTGGCAGGATTATTAAAGTAGATCTAATTAAAAGTAGTGGCAATATCAGATTTGATAACTCAGCTCTTCAAGCTGTTAAAAGAGTAGAAACATTTAATTTTTTTAACTCAATTCCAAAATATCTTTATGAGAAGGAATTCAAAGCTATTTCCATAAGCTTCAACCCATAATGAAAAAAAATTTTCTACTAGTTGCTTTTTTATTTGCTCCAATATTCTGTTACGGAGAGCTTTTTTTAGAAATTACTAAGGGCTCTGATGATCCTTATAGGGTTGCGATGATTCCTTTAGAAGGGGATACACGAATCTCAAAACAACTCAATAACATCATGCGAAATGATTTAATCCGTACAGGAGAATTTTCTATTCTTGATGAAGAATTATTATTACCTATAAAAATTATAGATGATGAGCTGGTATACACTGATTGGAAATTATTAGGAATGGATTATTTGGTTACTGGAAAAATCGTAAAAGCTAAAAATTCTATAGATATTAATTATGAAATATATGATATTCATAAAAAGCGGAAAGTTCGTAGCTCAAAAGTTTTTGGCATTCCTAATCAAATTAGACAGCTTGCTCACTACACAAGCGATGGAATATATGAATCAATAACAGGCATCAAAGGTATTGCTGCAACTAGGCTTTTGTATGTTAATGAAATTAGAGACTTTAAATTAATCTCGACATATAAACTTATGTTAGCCGACTCCGATGGCGCCAATGAAAAGATTTTATTATCAAGTTCAGAGCCTATCATTTCTCCATCTTGGTCCCCGGATGGAAAAAAGGTTGCATATGTATCATTTGAAACTGGAATGGCAAAAGTCTTTATTCAAGAAATTTCTTCTGGCAAAAGAGAGGCCGTGGTATCCAAAGATACCCAAATTAGTTCGCCTTCTTGGTCTCCTGATGGAAAATATCTTTCATTAACACTTTACCAAGATGGTAATGCAGAAATTTATATCCTCAGGTTGCGTGATAGAACTTTAACTAGAATGACTAATCAATTTGCAATAGACACCGAATCATCTTGGTCTCCTAAAGGAAACAAACTTTTGTTTACAAGCGGTAGATCTGGCTCACCTCAAATTTATGAACTAGATTTAAGAAAATTAAATCCAAAAGCTAAGCGAGTATCATTTGAGGGAACATATAATGCAAAAGCCTCTTATCTTCCAAATGAAGAGGGAATTATTTTTGTTCATCGCTCTGATGGTGGTCTTTTTCATATTGCCCTTAAATATAAAAAAGAAAATTTCATAAGAGTCCTTACAGAAGCAAAGATGGATGAATCACCTAGTGTTGCTCCTAATGGAAATATGGTAATCTATGGTATTAAAGAAGGAGATCTAAGCATGCTTGCAGGATTCAGTCTTAGCGGTGCAAGGTTTAAGCTACCTGCATTAAATGGCGAAGTTAGGGAGCCTGCTTGGTCAAATTTTTTAAGATAATATACTCAAATGGAACAATTATTATGAACAAACCTACCAACATATTATTTGCCTTATTAACCGTGTTATTTTTCAATGCGTGTAGTTCTTTGCAGGTAACTGAAGAGGCGGTTGCGGATCAGAGTGTTGCTGGAGTATCTTTAACATCAAAATCTACTGCTGTTCAGGCAGTTCTTGCAAATGCAGTCGTTTACTTTGAATATGATAAATTCAATCTTACAGCTAAATCAATTCAAACCTTAAAAGGCCTTAGTGGGTTAATGAAGAGAAATCCAAAAACGACTATTTCAATTGAAGGTCATGCTGACGAAAGAGGAACTAGAGAATATAACTTAGCTCTCGGCCAAAGACGCGCTGAATCAGTTGCAAATTATTTAATTGCTAATGGTATCAAG
>CAYUHD010000048.1:0-10820 GCA_964444385.1 uncultured Gammaproteobacteria bacterium | reverse complement strand
TTAGAAAAAGGCGTATGTTCTAAATTTTTAGAACAATACGCCAATCCTGTAATACAAAAGATTAAATTAAATAAATCTTAATTTTGGTAACCAGTTTCATTATGTTCTATGAGGTCCAATCCTTCGCTTTCATCTTCTTCACCAACTCTAAGTGAAGTAATCAAAGATGTTGCCTTTATGGCAATCCAGGTAAAGGTCATTGTCCATAAGACTATTACACCAACCCCTTTCAGCTGAATTATAAATTGAGTTATTGGATTAAAATCTCCTGATGAACCGACACTTAGTATTCCTTTAGCCCCAAGAAAACTTAATAAAAGTATACCCATAATTCCGCCTACACCATGAACAGGGAATACATCTAATGAATCATCAATCTTTAAAGTTCCTTTTATAAATTGTGTTGCATAGAAACAAACTAATCCAGCAAGAAAGCCAATTAATAATGCTCCTTGAGGTCCTACAGTTCCTGATGCTGGCGTTATGGTTGCAAGACCTGCTACCATTCCTGTTGCTATTCCAACAACAGTAGGTTTTCCAGTTTTAAACCACTCAGCAGTCATCCAAGTTAAAGCTCCAACTGCTGCACTTATATGAGTTACTAGCATAGCCATACCAGCATCAGTACCTGCAGTCCAAGCACTTCCTGCATTAAAGCCAAACCAACCAACCCACAAAAATGCTGCTCCCATTACTACCATAGGTCTATTGTGAGGAACTAGTGAAGGTCCAGGAAAACCTTTTCTGGGTCCTAATACCATCGCAACAACTAGCGCAGCAACTCCACATGTTGCGTGAACTACTAATCCACCAGCAAGATCAACTACACCCCAGTCAGCTAATAATCCTCCACCCCAAACCATATGGCATGCAGGAATATATACAAGGGTTAACCACAACGCACTAAATAAGCACATTGCAGGAAATTTCATTCTTTCAGCAAATGCTCCAACTACTAAAGCAGGAGTAATTATTGCAAAAGTCATTTGGAATATCACAAACAATGACTCAGGTATTGAAGTAGCGTATCCAACCGATAATCCATCTCTAGCAACATTGCTTAAGAGTAATGCATCACCATTACCGAAGAAATTTCCTTCTCCATAAAAAGATAGACTATATCCATATAGCACCCATAAAACGGAAACTATGCAAGCGATAGCAAAACATTGCATCAATACTGATAAAACATTTTTTGTCCTCACTAGACCACCGTAGAATAAGGCTAGGCCTGGTAAAGTCATTAATAAAACTAAGGCTGTGGAAGTGAGTATCCAAGCGGTATCTCCAGAATTAATTTCTGAAGCAAATATCGCAGGCGATGATACAGCTGTAAGTAAAATTAGGCATAAATTTATTAATTTCATATTTCTTCTCCTTGTAATTAAATAGCGTCGCCGCCTGTTTCACCAGTTCTAATTCTGATTACATCATCAACACTGGTGATAAATATTTTTCCATCACCAATTTTTTCTGTATTAGCAGATTTTGAGATAACATCAACAATGCTTGGAGCATCTTTATCATCAGCTAATATTTCAAGTTTTATTTTAGGTAAGGTATCAATTGTGTATTCAGCACCCCGATACAGCTCAGTATGTCCTTTTTGTCGACCAAATCCTTTAACTTCAGAAATGGTAAGACCTTCAACTCCAAATTCTATTAGAGCCTGTCGAACCTCCTCTAATTTAAAAGGTTTGATGATTGCAGAGATAAGTTTCATATATTCTCCTATTTTAATTATTATATATATTAATAGATGCAATTCTCATGCCAATTTTTTATAACTTAACTTAATTAAAGATTTAAACACCTTATAGACTTGCAGAAATTGAAAATAAAATACCATCTTCGTCTGCACCGTATCCACCATCAGTGAAGTCATAGGCTGTAATACCACAGTCAAATGATCCACAAGTAAAACCATAACTGACGGTAATGTTATCTCCATAATCATCATATTCACCATATGCAAATGATAGTGGGCCAAATCCATATGAGATTTCAGTATAGTTAGGAGCGCCATCTTGACCAGAAGCCAGTGTCAAGCCCAAATCACCAAAACTTAAACCGAGGTAGATTTCTTCAAAATCAAGACCGGTTTCATTATCAGGATACTCAAAAGATATGTATCCAATATCTACACCAATCTCTCCAAGAGAAAAACCATATCCTGCGTAGTAATCTAACTCACTTCCAGCGCCGTCATTGAAATTAACATTTGATCCCCAGATGCCTGCATAGAAACCTGATTCGGCTTCAAAATCAAAGCCACCTTGAATTGCTGGACCATCACTTTGAGTCATTCCTCTCCAGACATAATTAGAGGCGAATGATACATTTGCACTTACTGCTGCATAAGAGGGGATAGCAAGCATACCCACTAGTAATAATAATCTTTTCATAATTTCTCCTATGTTTTTATGAAGTTATAATTATATGAATGCAATTATTGTGCCAATTTAATTTTTTACTGTTTTAATGTGATCATTTTTTAAATTGATATGTATAATCTTTGTTCAAAAATGAAATTTGTATAGTTAATTAGGAGATAAATAATGGAACTAAAAGATAAAGTTGTAGCAATTACAGGTGGCGCATCAGGTTTAGGGGAGGCATCAACCAGGCATTTTATATCTCAAGGTGCAAAGGTCATGATTCTCGATATTAATGATGATAATGCAAAAGCCATTTGCGATGAATTAGGTGGCGATGATGTTAAGTATGTGAATACAAATATTATGGAAGAGCAGCCGGTAATGGATGCTATGTCAAAAATAGAAGAATCTTTTGGAAAGCTTCATGTTGTAATTAATTGTGCTGGAACTGGATATGGCGCAAGAATTATCGGTAAAGACTCACCTCATCCACTTGATCATTTTAAATTTATCATTGATTTAAATTTAGTTGGAACATTTAATGTTATGCGCTTGGCGGCAGAGCTTATGGATAAAAATGAAGCTGGCGATGATGGAGAAAAAGGAGTAATCATCAATACTGCTTCTATTGCTGGTTATGAAGGTCAGATTGGCCAATCTGCATATAGCGCTTCAAAAGCTGGAGTTATTGGTTTAACTTTAACTGCAGCAAGAGACCTTGCAAGACATGGGATCAGAGTAAATACGATAGCCCCTGGTATATTTAATACACCTTTAATGAAATTGGCACCTGATAAAGTTAAAGACCCTTTATTGGAGTCAACTCAATTTCCTCATAGATTTGGGATTCCCTCTGAATTTGGTAATCTTGCCGCTCATATAGTTGAAAACACATATCTAAATGGAGAGACTATTAGGCTTGATTCAGCTATGAGAATGCAGCCTAGGTAATGAAATACTCTGCATATTATGTGGAAGAAAACGATGGAACCTTTTCTGCTTCTATTTCTGAGCTGAAATTAGAAAAACCAGCTGATGGATTTGTTCAAATCAAAGTTTCCCATTCTTCATTAAATTACAAAGATGCTTTATCAGCCTCTGGAAATAAAGGAGTCACTAGAAATTACCCATTTGTTCCTGGAATAGATGCAGCTGGAACTATCTCTGATGTAAATTCTTCTCAATTTGAAGAAGGAGAAGATGTTTTGGTGACCGGTTATGATATGGGGATGAATACTCCAGGAGGCTTTGGGGAATATATCAATGTTCCTGAAGCTTGGGTTGTAAAGAAACCGGTTAACTTATCAAGTTTAGAGGCTATGTCTATCGGAACCGCAGGATTAACTGCTGCAGCAAGTGTTTTAAAAATTCTTGGATCTTCTCATGCATCCGATCTACCTGTATTAGTATCTGGAGCAACTGGAGGCGTAGGCTCTATTGCCGTAATGCTTATATCTAAATTAGGCAAAGAAGTTACCGCGCTAACGGGCAAATCATCCTCAATTGATTTTCTTAATTCAATTGGAGCTAATAACATCATTATGCGAGATGAATATTTGGAGGCCTCTAACAAAGCAATGGAAAGACCTTTATTTTCATGTGCTATTGATACCGTTGGGGGAACTATATTAAGCAAGATACTTCCTCAAATTTATCCCCATGGGGTCGTTGCATGTTGTGGGAATGTTGGAGGTATTGAAGTTAATACAACTGTTTTCCCGTTTATTCTTAGAGGTATTAGTCTGTGTGGAATAGATTCAGCAGAGTCACCGATAGAATTTAAAAATAGTCTTTGGAAAAAGCTTGCTAATGAGTGGAAGTTAGATCTTTCATCTATCATTAAAATTGTTACAAAGAAAAATTTAGAGCAAGAGATTAATCTGATTCTGAAGGGCGGCCAACAGGGCAGAGTAGTTTTAACACATAAGGAATAACTATGTCAGATAAATACGATGAATACTTTGAATCCAAAGAAGCCAATGAAGATAGTAAATCAGATGCTAGGGTCGCATTATTAGTAATTATAGTTTTTGTAATTGGTGCTGTTTTCTGGGTGTCTGGGCAGTAATTACTCAGATAAAAACTTTTCTGCATCTAAAGCAGCCATACAACCAAAACCAGCTGAAGTGACAGCTTGTCTATAAATTTGATCTGAGACATCACCTGCTGCAAAAACACCAGGGATGCTGGTAGATGTGGCCATCCCATTTGTTCCAGATTTTATAGTGATGTAATCATTCTTCATTTCTAGTTGACCCTTAAATATTTCAGTGTTCGGGTGATGGCCAATAGCAATAAAAACCCCAGTCAACTTTAATATTTTATTTTTTTGATCTGTTTTTATTTTAATTGAGTTAACCCCTTTTTCATCTCCAAGGACTTCATTTAATTGGGAATTCCAATGCATTTGAATTTTTCCATTTGTAACAGCATCAGCAACCCTGTCACGAAGAATTTTTTCAGCCCTAAGTTCATCTCTTCTATGAATTAGATGAACCTTAGAACATATACGCGAAAGATATAGGGCTTCTTCGGCAGCAGTGTCCCCACCTCCAATCACAGCAACCTCTTGATCTCTAAAGAAAAAACCATCACATGTTGCACAAGCTGAAACGCCTCTGCCTAAAAATTCTTTTTCTGATGGTAATCCTAAGTACTTTGCACTTGCTCCAGTTGAAATTATCAATGAATCACAAGACCATTTTTTATTACCTTTCAACTTGAAGGGACATTGAGTTAATTGAGCTTCATCAATGTGATCATTCACTATTTGAACATCAAACATTTCTGCATGTTTTTTCATTCTTTCCATTAGTTCTGGTCCCTGAAGCCCATCTGAGTCTCCAGGCCAATTCTCAACATCTGTGGTAGTGGTTAGTTGCCCGCCTTCTTCTGCACCAGTTAAGAGTAATGGATTAAGTCCTGCTCTGGCAGCATATATGGCAGCAGCATAACCAGATGGGCCCGAGCCTAAGATAATGAGTTTATGATGTTGATATTCCATGTGCGAATTATAAGATAGAGATTAAAGAAATTGTTATCTTTTCTAACTAAATAAGCTATATCTCAATATAATAATGATAACAGGAGTTAATCATCGCTAAAAAATTAGAAAAATCGAATTTATCAGCGGGAACGTTGAGAAATATTTTAGCATTTTTTTGCTTAGGTTCTGCTCTATATATCTTTATATCACTTATTTCATATACAGCACTTGATCCTAACTTCTCATCGGTGAGTTCACTATCTGATTCAGTTAAAAATCTTGGAGGTCCCTTTGGAGCATATCTTTCTGATGCCTTATTTTCTGCTGCTGGAATTGGCGCCTATTTATTGCTGCTTGTCCTATCTTTTGTTGCTGTAAAATCGCTTTTTTTCTATCAACCTAGTGATAGAGTTCACAAGACCATTAAGTTTATTTCCGTAATAGTTTTATTGACTTCATTTTCAGCTTTATGTGAATTCTATTATTCGGGTGATTATTTTCCTCAATCTTCATCAGGCGGTTTAATCGGAGCTTTGGTTTTTACAAATCTTTCAAATATTTTTGGGGTTGTTGGCTCATTAATATTTATAGTAATTTTTTTTCTTGCATCAATTTCTCTTACATTTTCATTCTCTTGGTTATTTGTTATTGACTCTATAGGGAAAGGTGTAACATATTTATTTTTAGAACTAAGCGCTCAATTAATTAGACTAACCAAATTAATATTTAATAGTATTAAGTCCATTGATTTATCTAAATTAAGAACAAATAACGAATTGATAGTTAATAAATCTGTTGTGGATGCAAAACCAAGAGAGTTAAACCTTTCTAAATTATCTCCAGCAGCAGCTCACTCAGTAACCAAAACTGATATCCCTAAAACAGAATCTGCAACCACTTCTACCGCATTCAAATCAAAAGATAAAAATACAAACACAGAGATGCCCACTACAGATCTTCTGGATAGGGTTCTTGACGATGGGTCTTCTCAAACTGACGTGCAGCGAGCGGAACTTGCAGATAAGCTAAAGATTGCATTATTGGAATTTGGGGTAGAAGCAGAAGTTGTGTCTGTTATTCCTGGGCCAGTAGTTACTAGGTTTGAGATTCAACCAGCTCCAGGAACCAAAGCCAGCAAAATTACTAATATTGCTCAAGATATAGCTAGATCTTTAGCAGTTATGAGCGTTAGGGTGGTTGAGGTCATTCCTGGTAAATCAGTTGTTGGTATCGAGATACCTAATCCGAATAGAAAAATGGTTAGGCTCACAGAAATTCTATCTTCTGATAAATTTAATAATTCTTCCTCACCTTTATCTATGGCTTTAGGTCATGATATTGCTGGAAAGCCTATGGTTGTTGATTTAGAAAAAATGCCACATCTTCTTGTTGCAGGAACAACAGGATCTGGAAAATCAGTTGGAATTAATGCAATGCTTTTAAGTTTATTGTTTAAATCTGATCCAGAAGATGTTCGTTTGATAATGATAGATCCAAAGATGTTAGAGCTTTCTGTGTACGAGGGAATTCCTCATCTTCTGACTCCGGTTATCACTGATATGACAGATGCATCTAATGGTTTGAGATGGTGTGTCGCTGAGATGGATAGAAGATATAAGTTAATGTCTCAGATGGGAGTGAGAAACTTAGCTAGTTTTAATGAAAAGGTTACTGAAGCAATTGCATTAGGTGCTCCTTTAATGGATCCATTTAAAGAAGAAGAAGATGTTCCGCTTGAAGAACTTCCATCAATTGTAGTTGTCGTAGATGAATTTGCCGATATGATGATGTTGGTTGGTAAAAAAGTTGAACATTTAATTGCTAGAATTGCCCAAAAAGCTAGAGCTGCTGGCATTCATTTAATTCTTGCAACACAGAGACCCTCTGTTGACGTAATCACCGGATTAATTAAAGCTAATGTGCCAACAAGAATTGCTTTTCAAGTTTCTTCTAAAATTGATTCTCGAACTATACTTGATCAAGGTGGAGCTGAGCAATTGCTTGGAGCTGGTGATATGCTTTATTTGCCTGCTGGCCAAGGAGTGCCAGAACGTATCCATGGGGCATTTGTAGGTGATGATGAAGTTCATAGAGTGGTTGATAGTTGGAAGAAAAAAGCTGAACCAGATTATTTAGATGAAATAACTTCTGAACTCCAGGAAACTGGACCAATACCAGGTTGGTCGGATGCTGAAGGCTCACATTCGTCTGATGAGGATGATGAATTATATGATGAGGCTGTAAGTTTTGTTATAGAGTCAAGAAGGGCTTCAATCTCTGCAGTTCAAAGAAAACTAAGGATAGGATACAACAGAGCTGCAAGAATCATCGAAGCCATGGAGATAGCTGGATTAGTTTCCGAAATGAGTAGCAATGGAAGCCGTGAAGTTTTAGTTCCTAAACGACAATGATCCTTCGTTTAAACTTTATATTTTTAATTTTATCTTTCTCTATTTTTGCTGATAATAAGATTTCATCATCTTTTCTTAATAGTGAATTAAAAAAAAATTATTCATTTATAGAGAGATCTTTACATCAATCTGACCAGAAGATAGATACATCCTCAGGAAATATTTTTTTTGATGAAAAGGGGATTTCAGTTAATGTGCTATCGCCATTTAAAGAAAACTACAGAATAGAAGGAGGCATACTTGAAATTCACGATGTATTTTTAGATCAAAGGCAAACTATTGATATCAAAGAAGACAACAATTTTTTCCTTAATATCTTAATTAACGGCATTGATGAAACTTCTAAGGAGTATAAAGTTAACTTCCTTAACAAAGCTTCTATTGAAGTTATTCAAAATGATGGTTCATCCAAAGTAAAATTTTTATTTGTTAACAATAAATTAACTCTTATCCGTTATAAAGATTCAATAGGTGTTGAACATGGAATAGAGTTAACACAAATATGACAAAATTTTTTTTAATTGCTTTTGGTGGAGGTTTAGGGGCGTCATTGAGATATCTAATTAATGATCTACTTAAAACTACATATTTTTATACACTTCCTACTGGGATCATGCTTGTTAATTTTATTGGGTGTTTTTGTATTGGTATTGCTATGGCCCAAATTTCAGACTTTAAATCTAATATTTATTTCTTTCTAATTGTTGGATTTTTAGGTGCATTTACAACTATGTCTGCTTTCTCTCAGCAAACAATTGAAATGCTATACAATGGTAAAGATTTTAATGCTTTGATCTACGTTGTAGCATCAATTGGCTCATGTTTAATTGGAACTTTTTTAGCATATTCATTATTTAAAACTACATAACAATGATTGATACTAATTTAATAAAAGCAGACCCAAAGAGCGTTCTTGAACAATTAAAATTAAGAAATTATGATTTTAATATCACTACTTTTGAAGCTTTAGAAGTAGATAGAAAGAAATTTCAAACAGAAACTGAGGAGTTACAGGCTCAACGTAATGCATTATCAAAAGATTATGGGTTACTTAAAAAGGAAGGCAAAGATGATCCTGCTCTGAATAAAAAAATAGAATCTATAAAAAAAGATTTAGATTTATGCTCTAAAAAGCTTGGAGCTATTCAAGAAAATTTAAGAGATTTTCTACTTGATGTTCCCAATCTTCCTGATTCCTCTGTTCCATGTGGTGAGAATGAGGAAAATAATATTAAAGTAAGGGATTTTGGCGAACCAATTATTTCTGGTGGTAAGGATCATTTGGATATTACATCAATGATTGACACAGAGTCAGCAAATCTTTTAGCTGGTTCTCGCTTTGCAGTTCTGAGGGGTGAAGTTGCAAAATTACAACGGGCATTAATAGCCTTTATGCTTGATAAAGCTTCTGAGCATGGATATGAAGAGCATTATTTGCCAATGGTAGCAAACTCTGAATCTTTAACCTCTACCGGGCAGCTTCCAAAATTTTCTGATGATTTGTTTCAGTTAACAGATGATTATTATTTAATTCCCACTGCGGAAGTACCCTTAACTAATTTATTTAGAAACCAGGCCCTTGAATTAGATAAGCTTCCATTAAAACTTACAGCTCATACTAGTTGCTTTAGGTCTGAGGCTGGTAGTTATGGAAAAGATACAAGAGGGTTGATAAGACAACATCAGTTCGAAAAAGTTGAGTTAATACAGGTTTGTCATCCTGATAAGTCATTTGAAGCCTTGGAAAATCTTACATCCCATGCGGAATCTATTTTAAAAGAGCTAAATCTTCCCTATCAAGTTGTAGAATTATGCTCAGGTGATTTAGGCTTTTCTTCTGCTAAAACTTACGATCTAGAAGTTTGGATTCCAAGTCAAGAAACATATAGAGAGATATCATCTTGTTCGAATTGCACTGATTTTCAGTCAAGAAGAGCTAAAATAAGATTTAAGGAGAAGGGCGCATCAAAACTTGTACATACCCTCAATGGATCTGCTCTTGCAGCTGGAAGAGCTCTAATTGCTGTTATAGAGAATAACTTCGATCAAAAAAGCACCATTACTGTACCAAAGGTGCTTCAGGACTATACGAGATTTAAATCAATAGAAGTTTAATAAACTTTTTTAAAATGTTGTTAAATTGTTCCTTTTAATAAGAATAAAAGAGGTATAGAATTATTCTATCGTCTATATTTTAATTTTTAGAGGGAAATTATGAAATCATTGCGTAACTTATTTTTGGTTGTTGCCCTAATAGCTATTCCAGCGTTTGGTCAGGAGCTTACTTCCGATATCACAGGTACTGTAACTAATAGCGCAGGAACTTCAGTCAGTGGAGCTACCGTAACTGTTACATACACGCCAACTGATACAAGTATTACTAGGACGACCAGCTCAACCGGTCGTTATAACGCTGGTGGTCTTAAACCAGGTGGACCCTATGAGGTAAGTGTTCAATCTAGTGCTTATAGCTCAGAGACAACATCTGGCATAACTTTGATTGTTGGTGATACAAAACGATTAAACTTTGTTTTAGAGTCTATTGATGAAGTTGTTGTTGTTGCGAGCGCAGGAACAGCCTTGGATACAGGGTATGGTTTTGGCACAGCTTTGACAGCTAAAGATATTGAGCAAAACGTTTCTGTCAACAGGGATCTTAAGGATTTCATTAGATTGAATCCTATGGTTTCTTTGGATGATGCAGAGGACAACTATGAAGCAATTTCAATTGCTGGTGCTCACCCAAGAACAAATGACCTGCGTGTTGACGGGGTTTCATTTAATGATGATTTTGGCTTAAATGCTAATGGATATCCTGCACAAAGAAGCCCTATCTCACTTAATGCAATTGAACAGCTTTCAGTAAAAGTGGCTCCAGCATCAGTAGAGTATTCTGGTTTTAGAGGTGGTGTGATTGAAGTTATCACCAAATCAGGAACCAACGAATTCACAGGTGAATTTTTCTCCTATGATCGTGGTGATTCTCTCATGGGTGATGAATCTAACGGTGATGAGTATTCTTTTGATTTAGAAGATACTTCTGAA
>CAYUHD010000047.1:0-10953 GCA_964444385.1 uncultured Gammaproteobacteria bacterium | reverse complement strand
TGAATCAAAATCTAATATTGAATTTTTTCTTGAATCTCTCAAGAATTTCAAGAATGCATATGGTCGACTTGAGCTACGTCCATGGATTAGAGGATGGAAGTTAATTAATGACTCCTATAATGCAAACCCAGATTCTGTGAAAGCTGCCATAGAAGTTCTTAGTAAGTTTAAGACCAAGGGAAAAAAGATACTTGTCATTGGAGATATGAAAGAATTAGGGAGGTTTAGAAAAAAATTACACAAGGAAATAGGAGACTATGCCAAAATGTATGGAATAGATATGTTAATTGGTTTTGGTGATCTAACCCGACATACTGTTTCTAGTTTTGGAGGCGAGGGTTTTTTCTTTGAAAACAAAGGTGGAGAGTACCCCGAAAACAAACGTGAACTTCATGACTTTTTGAAATCTAAGCTTTCAAAAGGTGATGTAGTCTTATTAAAAGGATCACGAGCAATGAAGATGGAAGAATTAATTGGATGGCCATTTTGAGCCAAGGAAACAAAAATGATTGAATTAATTGGAACTTGGTTAATGACCTATGATTCAGGTTTTGATGTGTTGCGGTATTTAACAGTTAGAACAATTGGTGGGACTCTTACTGCTTTAATTTTGTCTATTTTACTTGGTCCAGCTTTAATAAGATTTTTAACAAGGATTCAGTTCTCTCAATCAATAAGAGGCGATGGACCTGAATCACATCAAGCTAAATCTGGGACGCCCACTATGGGGGGTCTCATTATTATCTCCTCATTAATAATCTCCACCTTGCTTTGGACTGATTTTCAAAATCCATATATTTGGATTTTAATATTTATCACTCTTTCTTTCGGAGCTATAGGTTTACTTGATGATTGGTTAAAAATTAAAGAAAAAAATTCAAAAGGTTTAAAGGGAAAATATAAGCTCCTTTTACAATTTATTTTTGCATTGTTGGCTATGTTATTTTTTTTGCAAGTTCCCCTTGATGGAAAAGAGCAGATTTTTATTTTGCCTTTTAACAAAGAATATATATTTGCAATTTCACCTGTTATTTTTCTTTGCATAAGTATTTTTGTAATTATGGGATCTTCCAATGCAGTCAATCTCACTGATGGGCTAGATGGCCTTGCAATCTTACCAGCAGTTATAATTGCTGGGGGTCTCGGATTAATTGCTTATGCTTCAGGTAATTCAATTATCTCTGATTATTTATTTATTCCATTCAATCCTTTAAGTGGTGAGCTTATTGTCTTTTGCGGAGCCTTAATTGGAGCTGGAATAGGGTTTCTTTGGTATAACACTTATCCTGCACAGATTTTTATGGGTGATTTAGGATCTTTAACTCTTGGAGGTATATTAGGGACTTTGGCGGTTTTAGTAAGGCATGAAATAGTTTTTGCAATCATGGCAGGAGTTTTTGTTATGGAGACTTTGAGTGTCATTATTCAAGTAAGTTCATTTAAATTAAGAGGTAAAAGAGTTTTTTTGATGGCTCCAATCCATCATCACTTTGAATTAAAGGGGTGGGCTGAACCCAAGGTTATCGTTAGATTTTGGATAATAACTTTCGTGCTTGTTTTATTCGCCCTTGCAACATTAAAGCTGCGATAAACTTTAATGAAATCGCTAATTTTTGGTTATGGACTTACAGGCCAATCTTTTGAAAGATATTTAACAAACAATGGCATAGAGTTTGATATCTATGATGAAGAAGCGGTTCATTCTAAGGTCTCCTCCAAATTACCTGATAGAGAAAAATTAAAATCTTATGAGATGGTTTATTTAAGCCCCGGCATCAATATTAAAAAAATTTATCCAAATGAAGAATTTGACCAAATACCCCATTTAACTGATTTAGATATTTTTTTTCAAGAAGATAACTCATATAAAATAGGAATTACTGGTACGAATGGGAAAAGTACTTGCTGCCATCATTTAAATCAAATCCTTAATGACTCCCAATTGATTGGGAATATAGGTAAACCAGTTTTGGATAATATTAATACTGGTTGTGAATACTCAATTATTGAGCTCTCTAGTTTTCAACTTGAAAAGGTAAAAGAAATTAAATTAGATCTTGGTGTTCTTTTAAACATTGCTCCTGATCATATAGACCACCATGGAAGTTTTAAAGAGTATTCTAGAGTTAAAAATAGAATCAAAGAATCTAAAGTTTTTAAAGAAGAATCAGATCCAAAGAAAATATGGTCAATTATAACGGGCGCGAATTACACAGCAGTTCAAAACATTCAATTTAAAGATCTGTCGCATAGATTTGAAAAAGTTTCTCCTCTATATAACCTAGGTTTTATAAACGATTCAAAGGCAACTAATTTAGCTGCGTTAGAATTTGCGTTAAATAAGATGCTGGACTCTTACTACCTTATTCTGTGTGGAGATCCTAATAAAGAACAGTATAAAAATTATAAAATTATTGGCCCTAAGGAGGTATTTATTTTTGGAAAACATGCAAGAGAAATATATAAAAGAGTCTCCCATCCAAAAAAAATACTACTTCATAACCGTTCTCTTCGGACTGTAATACGATCAATTAAGGATGATAAAAAGGATCTCGAAGGCATAAGAGACATAAGCATTCTTTTTTCACCAGGCCATCCAAGTGGAAAAGATTATAAAAATTTTGAAGAACGGGGAGATCACTTTAAGCAATTAGTTCATGAGATTTTTATAAATGATTGATAGAGAGAATATATTAATTGTTCTTCCGTATATCTGTTTGTTGTTCATTGGTGTGGTGATGGTTGCATCTTCAAGCGTTTATATCTCAGAGGATATTTATGGCACCCCATTTCATTTTGCTTCAAGGCAAGTAATTTTTTTAATTATTGGTATTTTTGCAACAGTTATTGTATTGAGCATCCCATCCAACCTATTTCTTACATTGGATTGGGTTATTTTAATAGGATCATTACTATTACTGATTGCTCTTTTTTTTCCTGGAGTCGGGACAGAAGTCAAAGGTAGTTTAAGGTGGATTAGAATTGGGCCAATGAATATTCAGCCCTCTGAAGTTAGTAAGTTGGCACTAGTGATTTATATTTCTGGATATTGTGTAAGAAGACTTGGTGAAATTAATACCACTTTAGGTTTTTTTAGACCATTGTTTGTATTAGCTCTTTTTGGATTATTAATCATGTCTGAGCCAGATCTTGGGTCAACATTAGTTATTGGAGCCTTGGTGATTGCAATATTATTTTTTGCAGGCATTTCATTCTTTCAATTCTCATTGTTAACTTCATTAATGGCTGGATTGGCTGCTATTGCTGTTTATCTTGAACCATATAGATATGTAAGATTTATTTCATTTACGGAGCCATTCGAACATTTTAGGGGACCTGGGTGGCAACTATCCAATGCCTTGCTTGGCATTGGAAGAGGTGAGTGGTTTGGTTTGGGTTTAGGTAATGGCTTGCAAAAAAATCTCTATCTACCTGAGCCTCATACTGATTTTATTTTTGCTGTAATTGTTGAAGAGTTTGGATTGGTGGGTGGGTTGATAGTGATTTTTTTATTTGCATTATTAATTTTTGGGATACTAAAAACATCCCTTAAAGCACTTGAGCTAGGAAAATTATTTCAGGGATTCCTTGCTTTTGGCGCCGGCATTTTGATTGCTATTCAAGTAGCATTTAATATAGGGGTTAATCTTGGAATATTGCCCACTAAAGGTTTAACTCTTCCTTTTATAAGCTATGGAGGAAACAGTTTAATTTTGTTTATGTTTTTGATGGGAATGGTTCTTAGAATTAATTTTGAAAATAAAACGATAAAATAATGAAATTTTTAATTTCCGCAGCTGGAACAGGGGGACATGTTTTCCCGGCAATAGAATTTAGCAAGGAATGCATTGTAAAAAATAACGAAGTAATTTGGGTGGGAACAAAAACAGGTATTGAAAATAGAGCTCTCCCTAAAAATATTAAACTCTTAACTATTCCAATGAGAGGTTTTAGAGGGAAAAATGTCATTTTAAAAATAGTTTCTTTGCTTGCTTTAATAGCTTCTATTTTTCAAAGTATCTATTATATTTTCAGAAATAATATTGATTATGTTGTTTGTTTTGGTGGGTATATTTCTTTGCCAGTAGGTTTGTCAGCTTGGATTTGCAGAAAACCTCTTTTTTTGCATGAACAAAATGCAGTTATAGGTACTTCCAATAGGCTATTGATAAAATTTTCTAAACTTATATTTTTAGGTTTCCCAATAAATGAGCCTCTAAGAGAAAATATGCTTTTAGTGGGAAATCCGATTCAAAAGTCCAATGAGTATTTATCCTCAGATGGAAATTCAAGACCGTTGAGAATCTATGTTACTGGAGGCAGCCAAGGTTCTGAGTTTATTAATAAAAATGTACCAATAGCCTTAAATGTAATGGAAATGCCTATAGAGGTAAGGCATCAATCTGGAAATGGGAAATCTTCAGGAGTTAAAGAATTATATTCTAGTAAAATTTTATCTGAGGTCGTTGAGTTCTATGATTCTCCGCAAGACTCAATTTTGTGGTCAGATTTTATTATCTCTAGGGCTGGCGCGCTATCTCTATCAGAGGCTATCAGTTTAAATAGAGGGTTGCTGATAATTCCTTTACCATCTGCCATAGATAATCATCAACTATTAAATGCAATTAATATTGCAGAGCTAGAAATGGGGGTAGTGCATGAAGAGTCTGAATCAATCGAGTCTCTATCTGAAAAGTTAAAAAATATTATTGAGAAAAAGTTATATTTGCAATGGTCTGAGTCAGTGAATAATACGGATCATTTCCAAGCTGCTAGAAGAATGTTAAGTTCAATTCTAAAATTTTAAAAATAAATGACTTCACTAGGATTTCAAAAGTTTAAAAAAATTCATATGATCGGCATTGGTGGATCTGGAATGATAGGAGTTGCTACTATTCTTCAAAAGCGTGGTTTCAAAGTTACAGGTTCTGACCTTATTATTACAGATGAGCTCAAAGAATTAAAAAAACTTGGTGCCAAAGTACAAATTGGTCATGAGCCTAAGCTTGTTAAAAATGCAGATTTAGTTGTCGCTTCATCAGCTATATCTAAGAGAAATCCTGAGCTTGAGTATGCTAAAAAAACTGGATTAACAATCATCCCAAGAGCTGAGATGCTCGGAACCTTAATGAAACCATATCGGAGTATTGCTGTTGCTGGAAGCCATGGCAAGACATCAACAACAAGTATAATTGCAAGTATTTTCAATGCAGCAAATTTAAGTCCTACTTATGTTGTTGGAGGTCAAGTTCTTAGTGTAGGAAGAAGCTCGAACCTTGGTGAAGGGAACTATATTATTGTTGAGGCTGATGAGAGCGATGGTTCATTCTTGCATCTGCAACCTGAGATTGCTGTAATCACTAATATTGATAATGATCATTTAAGTTTTTATGAATATAGTCAGGATAAATTAAATCAGTCTTTTATTAGTTTTGCAGAAAATCTCCCTTTTTATGGCCATATCTTACTTAATTTAGATGACATAAATATTCGTAAAATTTCCAAAAATATTCATAGGAGACAAATTACCTTTGGCTTTACCTCAAAAAATAGATTTCAAATTGTTGAAGTTGAGCTAGCAAAAGGTTTTCAAAAATTTAAATTAAGAGATCATATTAATAAAAAGAACTATAAATTTTCTACTAATTTAAGCGGGAAACATAATCTTTATAATGTTGTTGCTGCAGTGTGCGTAGCTTTAGAAGAAAATATATCTATTAGAAATATATCTAAAGGATTGAACGATTTTCAAGGTGTTGGGAGAAGATTTGAGCTTTCAAAGCTTAATTTTACAAATCAACCTCATGTTTTGATAGATGACTATGGCCATCATCCAGCTGAAATTCTAGCAACTATTCTAGCTACGCGAGAAAAATTTCCTCGTAAGAAGATATGCATGATATTTGAGCCACATAGATTTACTAGAACTCAACAACTCTTTGATGATTTTGTAAAAGTGCTTTCAAAGGTAGACTATTTGCTGCTATTAGATATATACCCAGCAAGCGAAAAACTGATTAGAGGTGTATCTTCAAAAAAACTTATTTCTCAGATTGCAAAAAACCATAAGAACGCACACTATATTGGAAATAAAGATCCAATGACTTGGCTTCAAGAAAACCATCAAACTTTCTCAATTTTAATCACTCAAGGAGCAGGAACAATCTCTAGACTAAATAGGAAGATTAAAAAAAAGTGGCAATTAAAAAAATAACAGTTTTATACGGCGGTAAATCTTCAGAACGTCAAGTTTCTTTAGAAAGCGGAGAATATATTTTCAAATCTATAAAAGATTTGGGATATAAGGCTTCACTTATTGACTACCCAGAGAAATTTTCTCTAGAGACTCTCACAGAAGAAGATTTTATTTTTATTGCTTTGCACGGCGAGGATGGAGAGTCCGGGCAATTACAGAAAATGCTTCAAAAGAGTGGCATTTCATATTCAGGCAGTAATTTTGAGGCATGTGAAAATACCTGGAATAAGAATACATGTAAAAAACTTTTAAAAGAAAATAATATTCCAACTCCAAAATGGCTTACTGTCTCATTATTGACTGATATTAAAAAGGGTTTAAATGATCCTTGTTTTGAGTCATTAAGACCTTTTAATCAATTATTTTTGAAGCCTGCAGAGGATGGTTCAAGTATTGATGTTTTTAAGATTTCAAATGATGGAGATCTAAAGAGTGCTATTGTTGATTGTTTAAATCCCACTAGAGAATTTATTTTTGAAGAATGTATAGACTTCAAGGAATTAACCGTTCCCATTCTCAACGGAACATGTTTACCTGCAGTAGAAATTCGTACTTCAGAATCCTTCTACAACTTCAATGCAAAATATATAAATGAAGATACTGAGCTTATTGCACTTAAACTTTCAAATGATGAAAAGGCAATGCTTGAAAAAATTTGTTTGAAGACTTTTGATGTTATGGGTTGCGAAGGTTGGGCTAGAGTTGACCTTTTGCAAGACGATAAGAACAATTTTTATGTACTTGAAGTCAATACAGTTCCAGGCATGACGTCTCATAGCCTTTTCCCAAAATCTGCTGAGTCTGTTGGGCTTTCTTACAATGATTTAGTTCAAGAAATTATTAATGTTAAATAAACAAGGGTTAATATTTTTTTTCTTGATACCAATTTTCCTTGGTTGCTCCAACAATAACGATCAACGAGCAATTATTTTATTTGAGGGTCAACTCTCTTTAAAAGAAGAACAAGATTTGATTTTGAATCTCAATAGCTATATCTCTAAAAATAATTTATTAGAATCTCTTAATAGTCAGAATTGGATTGAAACATTTTTAATTAGAAGGCATGCATTTAGGCCAATCGAAATATTTATAAAGTCAAAAGAACCTAAATATATTTGGAAAGACAAGTTTTACCTAGATAAGAATTTAAGTAAGTTTTTATATTTTGGAGAACATCCCAGTTTATTAAATTTATATATGCCAATTGAATTTGTGGACAAATGGTCAGAATTTGAAGACCGGTTCAAGTTAATAACTCAGTCTAATAATTTAAAAATTGATTCAGTTGCTTATACTGAAGCTGAAGGGTGGTATTTGATTATGGATACAAACATTCGTATTAATTTAGGCACAGATCTATCTGATAGTGTGATTAAAAAACTTACCTTAACTCTAAAATATATTTTCAAAAAAAACTTAACTCCTAGTATTATTGATTTAAGATACAAGGATGGAGCCGCTTTAAATTATGGCAAATAATGGGACAAAAGATTCTGACCATGTTGTCGGATTAGATATAGGGACCTCGAAGGTAGTATGTATTATTGGAAAGTATGTTGATCAGCATTCTATAGAGGTTATTTCGATGGGTTCATATCCATCTAGCGGTTTAAAGAAAGGCGTGGTGGTAAATATTGATGCAACTACTGATGCGATTCAAAAATCTATTGATCAGGCCCAAGCATCCTTTGAGGGGAAAATAAAAAATGTATATGTCGGCATAGCGGGGAATCATATTCGAAGCTTAAATTCTCATGGGATAGTTGGAATTAAAGATAAGGAAGTTGAAGCAAGCGATATAGATAGAGTTATCGAGGCAGCTCAAGCTGTTGCTATCCCATCTGATCAAAGAGTTCTCCATGTTCTTCCTCAAGAATATGTTATTGATAATCAGGATTCTATTAGAGAGCCATTGGGTATGTCTGGGGTTAGATTGGAATCCCATGTGCATTTGGTCACTTGTGCTAATAATGCTATTCAAAATATAGAAAAATGTGTTAAGAGGTGTGGGGTAGGTGTTGATGGGTTCGTTTTAGAGCAACTAGCAAGCTCTTATTCTGTGCTATCTGAAGATGAAAAAGAGCTTGGAGTTTGTTTGGTAGATATTGGGGGTGGGACAACAGATATTGCTGTATTTAATTCTGGCTCAATATCGTTTACTGGAGTCATCCCAATAGCTGGGGACCAAGTAACTAGTGATATTGCTGTAGCTCTCCGAACGCCTACTGCACAGGCAGAAGATATTAAACAGAAGCATGGATGTGCAGCAGCAGAACTAACTCAAGATAAAGAAACTTTAGAGGTAATGAGACTTGGTGGAAGGCCTCCGGAAGATTTATCCAGAAGATCATTAGCTGAAATCATTGAACCAAGATATGTTGAATTATTCGATCTAGTAAAAACAGAAATTAAACGCAATGGTTTTGAAAATAAAATCCCAGCTGGGATTGTTCTCACTGGCGGAACTTCAAAAATGGAGGGAGCAGTTGCTTTAGCTGAATCTATCTTTCAAACCAGTGTTAGATTAGGAATTCCAGAAAAATTTAATGGAATGGAGTCTGTTTTAAAAAATCCTATATATGCAACCGCATTAGGCTTAATAGGCTTTGGCTTTGACCAAATAAAACAAGGCTATACTTTAGAGAATAATAAGAGCTTTTTCGACAAAGCATTTGGTTTCTTAAAAAATAATTATTGATTGCTAGATCTATTTGGCATAGAATTCACGCTCCTTGGTTTTTTGATGCTCAAAAAATCTACTAACCCATAAGGAAGAATATGAATAATTACGAATTAATATTAATACTTAATCCCGATTTATCTACTAAGTTTGACAATTTTCAAACTAAATTTGAAAAAACCCTCAAAGATATAAAATTTAAGATCAACAAGCTTGAAAATATTGGTCGTAGACAACTTGCATATAGCATCCTAAATCATAACAAAGGGCACTACGTTATATTTCAGATAGAGGGTCCATCTGAGGCTGCATTAGAGCTTGAATCTAAATTAAAATATGACACTTCTGTAATTCGTCATCTACTCTTAAAAGTTGACTCGCTATCTCTTGAAGATTCATTTTTAATGACCGAATTAAGAGAGACAAAAAAAGTGCCTCAAGAGGCAAACCAAATAAAAGATAAGCAAGAATCTACTCAAGTAGAAGTAAATGGAGATATTTCAGATGAATCTCCTGCAGAAGAAGAATCAAAGGATGGTGAATAATGATTGAATCAAACAAAAGGAATTTCAATTATAAAAATGTTGACCTTTTGAAAAGGTATATTACTGAGACAGGAAAAATTATTCCTGCAAGGGTTTCTAATATTAGCTCTTCTGAGCAAAGAAAATTAACAAAAGCAATCAAGATTGCTCGTTTTTTAGCTTTACTTCCATACACAGATTCACATAGATAAATTATGAAAATTATACTATTAGATAAAATCCAAAAATTAGGTGAAATTGGAGATGTTGTTGAGGTGAGGTCAGGATATGCTAGAAATTTCCTCATTCCTAAAAAGAAAGCTATGTTCGCTTCTGATGAGAATTTAAAGTATGTAGAAAGTAAAAAAGCAGAATTAGCTGCAGCTTCAGCAGATGAGATGGCTAATGCTCAGGGTAAAGCTGATGCAGTATCTGGAGTTAAGGTTCAGATAAAAGTTCAAGTTACTGAAGATGGCGCATTGTATGGCTCAGTAGGCACAAGAGAAATCTCAGATGCATTTAGTGAAATTGACCATGTCGTTGAAAAAAGTGTCATACAGCTTCCTGATGGGCCGTTAAAAGAGCTTGGAGATTATTCAATAACTTTGTTATTCCATCCAGAAGTTTCATGCGTTGTTGAAGTATCTATTGAACCTGAGTAGTTGTTATCTTAATAATATGATGTAAGAATCATATTTATGTCTAGTAAATCTATAGAAAATACGGAGCAAGTTAGAGAGCTTGAGAGGGCTATACTTGGTGGTCTAATGCTTGAAACCGAGCGTTATGATGTAGTAAGTGAAATTATTGAATTTTCAGATTTTGAAGGCCAAGATCATCAAAATATTTTTCAGTCTATGGGAGAGCTTGTTAATTCTAATAAGCCTCTTGATCCTCTCACTGTTTCAGATCGACTTGATAGTAAAAATCTCTTAACTAGAGCGGGTGGTAAAAATTATTTAATTGATTTAGCTTCCACAAGTCCTTCTGCGGCAAATTTAGAAGCGTATGCAGGGATGATTAGACAGAAATCAATTTCAAGAAGATTAATGAAAATTAACTCAGAGATTTCCGAGCTTATTATTAACCCTCAAGGTAAAGATGCTTCTGAATTACTTGATGAAGCTGAGACTAAAATTTTTTCACTTAATGATGAAGCTAGCAGAACATCGATCAATATTCAGAAACTAGATGAGCTGATACCGCAATCAATTGAGAGAATGAATAAAATTGCTAAGAGTGGATCATCTTTGCTAGGGGCTTCTACAGGTTACAAAGATCTTGATAGTAAATTGCAGGGACTTCAAGATGGAGATTTGATAATAGTTGCTGCAAGACCAAGCATGGGTAAAACAGCGTTAAGCATGAATATTGTTGAAAATCTTATATTGAATAAAGATATTGCTGGTGGTGTATTAGTTTTCAGTCTTGAGATGCCTTCCGAATCATTAACAATTAGATTGCTTGCAAGTAACGCTAAGATTGATCAGCAA
>CAYUHD010000046.1:0-11307 GCA_964444385.1 uncultured Gammaproteobacteria bacterium | reverse complement strand
CTTCTAATTTAAAAACTGCGCGAGAACGAAATCCAAGTTTTTTAGCTTTTAGCGCCCATGAATCAGCGTGCATAAATTTTAAAGATGTTGAACTTTTTCAATTTCAAGATCAATTGTTCCAGATGGAGTAGATATTGATACTTCATCACCAACATTTTTTCCCATTAACCCTTGCGCAATTGGTGTTTGAATAGATATCAACCCAGATTCAGGATCAGATTCTAAATTTCCTACTATTTTATAGGTAATAGGTTTGTCATTTGTTATATCATACAAATCTATTGTGGCTCCAAAAACAACTCTACCAGTCTCAGGAATATCTTTTACATCAATAACCTGAGCATTAGCAAGCGCATGCTCTATTTCTTGAATTTTAGCTTCAATAAAACCCTGTTGTTCTTTTGCAGCATGATATTCAGCATTTTCTTTTAAATCTCCGTGAGCGCGAGCTTCTGCAATGGCTTGAGAGATTTCAGGCCTATCTTTTATTTTTAAATGACGTAACTTTTCTATGAGCTGTTGCTCTCCAGCTATAGTTATGGGGAGTTTATCCATGGAAGCATTATATCAAATGAAAGAAATTAATTTA
Organism: uncultured Gammaproteobacteria bacterium; assembly: GCA_964444385.1. Taxonomy (GTDB): domain Bacteria; phylum Pseudomonadota; class Gammaproteobacteria; order Magnimaribacterales; family D2472; genus D2472. The sequence goes on along the minus strand of CAYUHD010000046.1, from coordinate 10,718 downwards.
TTTCTTGAAGAGAATTATAAATCCATTTATCTGAATCTGAACCCATTGCTTCCAAGAGAGCAAAAGCCCCAAAAATTGTGGTGGCACAAAATAATTTATTTTGCAAAGCTGTTCTTCGAATTGAGGCAGAATCTTTAATAGACTGGCGTCCCTCGGTTGTGTTAATCAATAGGTTAATATTATTGTTTAATAGCTCATCAACTATGTGGGGTCTTCCCTCTGTAACTTTGTTGATGATTTGTGCATCGTATCCCAAATCTTTAATCGCATCAGCGGTTCCTTTTGTTGCTATAAAAGAAAACCCTTGCTTAACAAGTAAAGGAAGTAGACTTGATAGATATTTTTTATCAGATTCTTTTACACTGATAAAAGCTAGACCAGAATCAGGGAAAATTTTATTCGCTGATCTTTGAGCTTTTGCATAGGCTTCTCCGAAACTCGAACCAATACCCATGACCTCTCCTGTAGATTTCATTTCTGGACCAAGAATTGGATCAACTGATGGAAATTTATCAAAAGGCAAGACAGCCTCCTTTACAAAAAAATAATTCTCTGGCAAAACATTAGAAAACCCTATCTCTTTTAATGTTTTGCCAACCATAATTTTAGTAGCACACTTTACCAATGACTTGCCCAAGCATTTAGATATAAATGGAACAGTTCTTGAAGCCCTTGGATTCACTTCAATAATAAATACAGCTTCATTTTGAACAGCAAATTGAATATTCATTAATCCAACTACCTTTAATTCAACAGCAATTTTTTTTGCTTGCTTTTCTATTTCCTCAAGTTCTTTTTCAGAAAGGCTATATGGTGGTAAAGAGCATGCTGAATCACCTGAGTGAATTCCAGCCTGCTCTATATGTTGCAAAATACCTCCAATCTCAATCTCATTTCCATCTGAAATAACATCTACGTCCACTTCAATTGCATCTGTTAAATACCCATCTAATAAAATTGGTTTTTGATCCGAAACTTCGACAGCTTCTTTTAAATATTTTTCAAGCTCAATTTGGGTATGAACAAGTTCCATGGCTCTTCCACCAAGCACATAAGAAGGCCTAACTACAATCGGAAAGCCAATTTCTTTAGAGGTTGTTATGGCCTCTTGAAGATTTTTCACTGTATTATTTGGCGGCTGTTTAAGATTTAACTGATGAGCAAGTAATTGAAATCTCTCTCTATCCTCAGATCTGTCAATGGCGTCTACATCAGTCCCAAGAATTTTTACATTATTAGAAAGAAGAATCTCAGAAAGCTTTAATGGTGTCTGTCCACCAAATTGAATAATAACTCCTTCTGGTTTTTCTAAATCAATAATATCCAAAACTTTTTCTTCTGTGATCGGCTCAAAATACAATCTATCAGATGTATCGTAGTCTGTTGACACAGTTTCCGGGTTGCAGTTGATCATGATTGACTCATAGCCCTCTTCTTGAAGAGCAAAAGAAGCATGAACACAGCAATAATCAAACTCTATCCCTTGACCAATCCTATTTGGACCACTACCTAAAACAATAACTTTTTTATTTTGAGTTGGGTTAGATTCGCATTCGCCCTCATAAGCTGAATACATGTAAGCGGTTTCAGTTGCAAATTCAGCTGCGCAAGTATCAACTCTTTTGAACGATGGTATAACGGCAAGTTTTTTTCTTACCGCCCTAACTTCTTGAGTGGTGGTTCTAGTTAAATCAGCGATTCTTTTATCAGCAAACCCTTTTTGCTTAAGATTGAGCATTTTCTCAAAACTTATCTCTTGGAGTTTTGTATCTTGAAGAATATTTTCTTCATCAATTAGATCTGATATTTGGTGAAGAAACCAAAAATCCATTCCAGTAAGTTGATTAATTTGCTCTACTGGCCATCCCAGTCTTATAGCATCTGCTATGTAAAGAATTCTTCTAGAACCAGGAAAGGTTAGTTCATATCTCAAGGCTTCATTTTGATTAGAAGAATTATTCAAGATACTTTCAAACCCATACAAATCCTCCTCTAAACTTTGTAAAGCTTTTTGTAAAGATTCTTGAAAAGTTCTTCCTATCCCCATCACTTCACCAACAGATTTCATTTGAGTTGTTAAACGATTGTCTGCTTGTGGAAATTTTTCAAATGCAAATTTCGGAATTTTTGTAACAATGTAGTCAATGGAGGGTTCAAATGAAACCGGTGTTAAGCCCTTAGTAATATCATTTTGTAATTCATCCAACGTAAACCCAATAGATAATAAGGCTGCGACCTTTGCAATTGGAAATCCGGTAGCTTTTGAAGCTAAGGCAGATGAACGACTTACTCTTGGATTCATTTCAATAACAACAACCTTTCCGTTTTCAGGATGAATGCCAAACTGAACGTTGCTACCACCAGTCTCCACTCCTATTTCTCGTAAAATTTTAAAAGATTGGTCTCTAAGAATTTGATATTCTTTATCTGTTAATGTCTGAGCTGGAGCAACTGTAATAGAGTCACCAGTATGGACACCCATTGGATCAAGGTTTTCTATTGAACAAATGATGATGCAATTATCATTTTTATCTCTCACAACCTCTAATTCATACTCTTTCCAACCAAGCAATGATTCATCAATCAATAATTCTGTAGTTGGAGATAAATCAAGTCCTTTTTCACAGATATCTTTAAATTCTTGAATGTTGTATGCAACCCCACCCCCTGAGCCACCCAAAGTAAAAGAGGGGCGAATAATACACGGGAAGCCAAGTTTTTTTTGAACACTTAAAGCTTCTTCCATTGAGTGCGCAATACCTGATCGAGGGGTTTCAATACCAATGCCTCTCATCGTTTTATCAAAGAGCTCCCTATCCTCTGCTTTATCAATAGCCTCTCTAGAGGCTCCAATTAACTCAACATCATATTTTTTTAAAACTCCTTTTTTTGCTAAAGTTAAGGCTGTGTTGAGACCTGTTTGCCCTCCCATAGTAGGAAGTAAAGCATTGGGACGTTCTTTTTCAATTATTTTTTCAATTGATTTCCAATAAATTGGCTCTATGTAGGTAGCATCAGCCAGCAGAGGATCTGTCATTATGGTGGCAGGATTAGAATTAACTAAAATGACTCTAAAACCCTCAGCTTTTAAAGCTTTACAGGCCTGGGCGCCAGAATAATCAAACTCGCATGCCTGACCAATAATAATAGGCCCCGCCCCAATAATTAATACAGATTTAATATCAGTTCTTTTTGGCATTATTGTCAATCATTGAATTAAATTTAATAAAAAGTTCTTCAAGCTCATGAGGCCCTGGGCTTGCTTCAGGATGACCTTGAAAACTAAATGCGGGCTTGTCTTTAAAAGCAAGTCCCTGCAAGCTTTGATCAAATAATGAAATGTGGGTAGGAAAAATATTTTTTGGGAGACTGGATGACTCAACAGCAAAACCATGATTCTGGCTGGTGATAAAAACAGTTTTAGATGCGAGGTCTTGAACGGGATGATTGCCACCATGATGACCAAATTTCATCTTATAAGTTTTGCATCCACCTGAAAGAGCAAGCAACTGATGACCTAAACAAATTCCAAAAATTGGTATATTGATTTTTAGCAATTGCTTAATTAATTCAATTGCATAACTGCAGGGTTCTGGATCACCAGGCCCATTAGATAAAAATACTCCATCTGGTTTTAATTTCATTAAATCTTCAAAACTAATTTCAGCATTTACTACTTTTACATTCCCAACATGCTTTCTTAAAAGTCTTAAAATATTTTTCTTTACACCAAAATCAACAGCAACAATTAATTTTTCATTTTTTACTTCTTTATAATTTGGCCAAGTGCCCTCATCCCAAGCAAAAGAATCCTTTGTAGAAACTTCCTTAGCAAGATCAAGACCCTCTAAACCATTGAATTGATTGAGAGCCTTATTTGCATCTTCGATAGAGGAGTCTTTGTTACCAGGAGCAATACATGCCTTTAACGAGCCATGATCTCTTAACTTTACTGTTAAGGCTCTAGTATCAATATTTGAAATACCTATTGTTTTATTTAATTGAAGAAAGCTTTCTAAAGACTGCTTAGCTCTCCAGTTGCTAAAATAATTGGGCAAGTCCTTTATAACAATTCCAGAAGCAAAAATACTATTAGATTCATTATCCTCATCATTGATTCCTGTATTTCCAATATGCGGATGTGTGAAAGCAATTATTTGTTTTGCGTATGATGGATCAGTGATGATTTCTTGATAACCTAACATCGAAGTATTAAAAACAATTTCACCTACTGAGATTTCTTGAGCGCCAAACCCAGTCCCCTCCATAACAGAGCCATCTTCAAGCAGGAGAATTGCTGAAAAAGACATTATTGATTAACCTCAAAAAAAGGAAAAAAGATAGCAAATAATTGTGAAAATTGAGGTTTTAATGAGCTAAAATTGTGCGCTGGCATTAAAAGGGTACTTTATATTGATAAGTCCTTAACGTCCATATAATTTTTAAAAAAATGAAAATAAATTTAAAAAATAAAGCTCAGATCTCTCAGATGAGAATTGCTGGTCAATTAGCAGCCAAGGTATTAGAAATGATTACTCCTTTTGTAATACCGGGAGTTAGCACCGAAGAGCTTGATAAAAGATGCTATGACTATATTGTGAATGAACAAAAAGCTATTCCAGCAAATATTGGTTACAACGGGTTTGAAAAAACAATTTGCTCAAGTGTAAATCAAGTGATTTGTCATGGCATTCCATCGGAAAAAAGAATACTTAAAGATGGTGATATTCTCAATATAGATGTGACCGTGATTAGAGATGGATGGCACGGCGATACTTCGAAAATGTTTCTTGTAGGTAAGGCCCAGCCTCATAACAAAAGACTTGTTAAAGTTACACAAGAGTGTTTATACAAAGCAATAGATGTAGTAAAGCCAGGTGCTCATTTAGGGGATATAGGCGCAGTTATCCAAGAACATGCAGAACAAAATCATTACTCTGTAGTTGAAGATTATTGTGGGCATGGTATTGGACAGGTCTATCATGAAGAACCTCAAATTCTTCACTATGGAAAAGCTGGAAGAGGTCTAGAGATTCAAGAGGGAATGTGTTTTACGATCGAACCCATGATTAACCAAGGATCAAAATATACAAAACTCCTAAGTGATGGTTGGACTGTAGAAACAAAAGATGGAAGAAATTCTGCACAATGGGAGCATACTCTTGCAGTTACTGCATCAGGTGTGGAGGTTCTAACTAAACGTAGCGAAGAACTCTTTTGATAAATTCATTAGAAAACATCAATCTGAGCCTTGAGAAAAACTATCATGCAGTATTTAAAAAACCTGAATTAATACAAACCTACTTAACCCAAAGATCAACTCAATTTGATCGATTAATTATAAAAGAATTTTTACGGAGAGAGCTCGAAACTGATTTTGCGATTGTTGCTCTTGGTGGTTATGGTCGAAAAGAACTCTTCCCCTCCTCTGATATTGACCTTTCTATTATTCAATTAAAGCCGAAAACAAAAAAGATCGAGGATATAAAAGATTTCATCGGATGGCTTTGGACTCTAAAAGTAAAGGTTGGGCACTCTGTAAGAACCATAAAAGATATTAAAAAAATTACAAAATCTGATTTAAAAGAATTTACCTCGTATCTTTCTCACAGAATTATCTTCTGCAAAAAAAACAAAGTTCCTGACTTAAATCGTGACTTGCATAAAATATCAAACAATTGGAATAAAGGTAAATTCTTCAAAGCTAAGAAATTAGAGCAAAACAATAGATTTAAATCCTTTGACTCTACCGAATTTAATCTTGAGCCTGATCTCAAAGAGTCGCCAGGATGCTTAAGAGACTTTCAAACTGCCTTATGGATTTTGGAACATTGCTTCAAAATTAAAAAATTAGAAGATTGCACAAAATTGAACCTATTTACAAAAGAAGAAATTGTGAGCGTAAATGAATCTTACGCGCACATTAAAGGCCTTCGATATATCCTAAATCTTAATAGCAATTCAAATCGCTTCAGTTTTGAAAATCAGCTCTTGCTTGCTAAAAAATCTAAGCTAAAATCTTCTAAAAAATCATCAGCCGTTGAAAAATTCATGAGAATTTTTTTCTTGCATGCTTCAAATCTTTCAGACTTTAATGAGTTTGTTTTTCAAGCCTATGAAGATCAATTAACTCTTCATAAAAGACCATACAACAAGAATTACTATATTTTTAAAGATCGCTTAGGATTTGCTAATCATATTGACCTAACCAAAAAACCTGAATTAATTTTAGAAAGCTTAATCCAGGTTGGAAAAGTTAAAAAAATTAATGGTCTAGATTTTAAATCTATCAAAAAGATCCAAACAGCCTTGCCAAAGATTGACTCTAAATATTTCTTATCTGAAGAAGCAGGCAACCAATTTCTCCAAATTCTCAGATCAACCACCAACCTGTCAACAATTCTTAAAAAACTTAAACAATTGGGGTTGATGAAATTATTGATTCCAGAATTTGGGGGAATCGAAGGTCAGATGCAATTTGATATGTTTCACGTATATACCGTGGATGAGCATACCCTCAAGGTTGTTAGGAACATGAGGCAAATGCAAATAGGAAAAATTGATCAAGCCATGAAAATTGAACATGAGCTGATTAATAAGCTTCCAAAAATTGAGCTTTTATATCTTGCAGGAATATTTCATGATCTTGGCAAAGGCAAAGGAGGAGATCACTCTAAAATAGGAGAAGAAATTGTTGGCAAATTTTGCAAAAGACTTAAGTTTTCTATTCATGACACAGAACTTCTATGTTGGTTAGTTAAAAACCATTTGATCATGTCATCTATCTCACAGAAAACTGATGTTCATGACCCAGAAACAATCATTAATTTTACAAAAAATGTTAATAGCTTAGAAAAACTTAACTACATCTATATGCTTACCATAAATGATATCCGTGGTACCAATCCAACATTATGGAACTCTTGGAAACACGATTTGCTCAAGCAGCTCTTTATGTCATCTCGAAGGAAATTGAACCTAGAGGAAACACAGTTAAATCAATCAATTGTGAAAGAAAGAAAAGCTGTTTCAGCTAATATGGCATCTGCTGAAGGTCGCGATTTATTAGATGGGGTTTGGAGCCAATTGCCAAATACCTATTTCTCAAAGTATCAACTTGAGCAACTTTCAAATCAAGCAAAGACTGTGGCTATCTCCAAAGGTAAAACATCAATCTTCGTAAGAAGTAGAGAAAACTTGATTGAGATCTTTATTTTTACACCCAATCAATCTGGGTTATTTTTAAAAACTGTGAGAAGCTTTGAACAGCTTTCACTGGAGACTATTGATGCTGATATTCATACAACTAACGATGGACGTTTTGCAATGAATACCTTTATTTGTAAACATAAAATCCTAGGCAGTAATTTAATTCAGAGAGACATTCAAAACATTGAGAAAAAAATTATTGCTACAATCTCTTCTCCAGATTCCAAAGCAGTCCCTAAATCAAAAGGAAAAGTAAAAAAAGTATTTCAACACCCAACCAGGGTTCACATATCTACTATTCCCAAAAAAGATGTAAGCCTTATAACTTTAGAAACCTTGGATCAGCCTAATCTGCTCTCAAAAATTGCTAACATATTTTTAGATCATGGTATTGGTATTGACTCGGCAAGAATCACAACCCTAGGCGAAAAAGTAGAAGACAATTTCACAGTAATCGATGAAAGAGCAAAATCCTCGATTAGTCAAAACAAGAGCAATCTACTTCAAAAGAAATTAAAGAACCTATAAAAACTACAATAAAGATTGGGACTACATATAATAAACACATGAACAACTTTCCCTTAATTGGTCTTGGCATTGCTACCAAAGGTAGTTCTGGTAATGCGTTAGATACCTCGTTCCCATATATTGTTTTTAAAAATGGTGCAAATGAGCATGATCAAAACTATAAAAAATGGGAGCTCTTAATGGATCAAGATGTCATTGAATTAAAAGACCCAGATATGCTTGATGTTCAAAATGATTATTTTAATAACTCTATTGCCAATCTTGAAAAAGATAAATCTTTGGTGTTATGTAGGATTTCAGAAAATAAACCTATAAAAACCATTGAAGAAGCTTATTTAAAATTACACCTACTTTCATATAAGTATTTTTTACCTAATTCTCTGAATCTTGAAAACTTATTTAGCACTCTTGTTAATGTTGCATGGACCAACCAAGGGCCAATGGAGATTGAAGAGATTGGAATGAAAATGCTCTTAGCAAAGAAAAATAATGAGCTTCTTGAAATTAAATCAATTGATAAATTACCATGCTTAACAGATTACATCGTGCCACCAAGCGTTCGAATTGCTGATACTAGAAGGGTTAGACTTGGAGCATATTTAAGTGAAGGCACAACAATCATGCATGAAGGCTTTGTAAATTTTAATGCAGGTACCCTTGGGCCAGCGATGATAGAAGGAAGAATCTCAGCAGGTGTGGTTGTTGGAAAAAACTCTGATCTTGGTGGAGGTTGCAGCACCATGGGAACACTTTCAGGTGGAAATGACATAAAGATATCTATTGGTGAAAATTGCCTTCTTGGTGCAAATTCAGGCCTAGGTATACCTCTTGGTGATAATTGTATTCTTGAAGCAGGCCTCTATATCACAGGTGGGTCAAAAGTAACTAAATATAATGCCAAGAATGAGCCTGAATCAGTAGTAAAGGCTTCAGAGCTTGCAGGGCAAGATAATTTACTATTTATCAGAAACTCACAAAGTGGTGCTATTGAGGCAAAAATAAATACCAAATCCGTTGAATTAAATGACACTCTTCATAAAAACTAAAAATTAATGTCAGCTTTAGAACTTGCTCAATCACTAATCAAAATTAAATCAATTTCCCCAAATGATGGGGGATGCTTTGATCTTATAGAAGCAGAACTAACTCCATTGGGCTTTGAAATGGAGAGAATTCCTGAGCTAAATTCTGAAACACTGTTAGCAAAGTTTGGTAATTCAGGAAAAGTGTTTTGCTATCTTGGACATACAGATGTTGTCCCCTCTGGCCCAGAGGAAAAATGGACCTCACATCCTTTTGAGGCAAACGTTATTGACGGAGAGCTCATAGGCAGAGGGGCTGCAGACATGAAAGGCAGCGTTGCCGTGTTCATCCAGTCAGTAAAAAAATTTTTAACTGATCACCCTAACCCCAATTTTCAAATCTGGGTTATGTTATCAAGCAATGAAGAAGGCGAACCAACAGATGGAAAAATCAATACTTTAATTGATTCATTGACAGCTCAAAATCAATTTATTGATTATTGTTTAGTCGGCGAAGCCAGCTCATCAAAACAAGTTGGAGATGTGTTAAGGATTGGTAGACGAGGATCGCTGAGTGGCAAACTCAAATTAATAGGTAAGCAAGGTCATGTCGCTTATCCAAATAAGGTTCTAAGTCCCATTCTTGAGGTGGGACCAATTATCTCAACGTTAAAAGAAATGATCTGGGACAGTGGCAATGAATATTTTGATCCAACGTCTTTTCAAATCTCAAACATTGATTCTGGAACCAGTGCAACCAATGTTGTACCGGGCCATCTGGAAATGTTATTTAATTTCAGGTTCTCCCCAGAATCCTCCCAAGAATCTCTTCAAGAAAGGTTTATAGCGGTGCTTAAAAAATCAAAATGTAATTTCAAGATTGATTGGACGCTCAATGCTCAACCCTATTTAACCAAAAAGACTGAATTACTTAACATCATCCAGTCAGCGTTAAAAAAAGTTAATGGTACCGAAGCTCTTTTGGATAATGGTGGGGGAACCTCGGATGGCAGATGGGTATCTCCTTCGGGTTCTGAGGTTATTGAATTGGGCCCTTGTAATCAAACCATTCATCAAATTGATGAAAAGATTTCCATTGCAGACCTTGAGCTGTTAACACAAATTTACACGCAGATTCTAATAGAAACTCAAGCTAAGTCGCAAAGCTAAAGAATAGACAATTCTAGATAAAATCGTTGAAACCTATACTTAAATCCTGGGTGTGATCAATGAGGGAGTCGATTAAGTCTCCGTTAATCAAGGCATTAACATTAAAAGAACCATTAGAGGCAGCTGAGCTCACCCCGCCACTGCTTAAGCCTGAATCAGAGTTAGCCGCAGAGCCTGAGACCTGATTATCACCATCTTGAGCTACCTCTGCATCAAGACCTAAAGAAATTAAATCTAAATTTACCATTGATGGGGTTACCTCTAAGATTTCAGATAGATCATAATCGAGTGAAACAAAATCCTCTGCATTTATGTCAGTTGCTGTGACACCTTCTAAAACAGCAATGATATTGCCATCGGCATCGGCAATATTGGTGTCAACTGCATTTACATCCTGGGTAATGGTTAGAGAATCAAAGTCAATGTTAATTAGTCCAATTTTATCTGTGCCATCAACATAATCTTTAATAATATCTTTTGAATCATCTGAGCTGTAGGCAGTTAAAACAAAAGTATCAGCCCCCTCTCCACCATTTAAAACATCAATTCCATTTTGACCAATGAGATAATCGTCGCCACCTCTTCCATACAAGGTGTCATTGCCTACACCGCCCCAAAGTATATCGTTGGAATCATTATCAAACTCTCCATTATTGTGATCGCCATATAGAAGATCATTGCCATAACCGCCCCAAAGGACATCGACTCCATCTCCTCCAATTAAAGTATCATTTCCAGAATTGCCATGAATACTATCATCTCCCGAGCCGCCATATAACCAATCATTTT
>CAYUHD010000045.1:0-11701 GCA_964444385.1 uncultured Gammaproteobacteria bacterium | reverse complement strand
GGTGATGGACGTTTCTCTTAATGGCGCAATGAAAATTATGAGGGCAGCCATCTCTATACTAAAAGATAGTCAGGGAGTTATTGTGAACAATGCATCTGTATTGGGGTGGAGGGCTCAAGTAGGTCAATCTCATTATGCGGCTGCAAAAGCTGGAGTGATGGCGTTAACTCGGTGCGTTGCTTTGGAAACTGTTGAACATGGTATTAGAATTAATGCCGTAGCTCCAAGTCTTGCTCTCAACCCGCATTTATCAAAAACTAGCTCTGATGAGTTAATAGCTGAACTTGAATCAAAAGAAGCTTTTGGAAGAGGGGCTGAATCATGGGAGATAGCGAATATTATTTTGTTTCTTGCATCGGACCTTTCTTCATATATGACTGGTGAAGTTATTTCAGCATCATCACAAAGAGCATAAGTGGAAAAAATTGCCTATCAGCTTTGGAAAAAAGACTCTGATAGCTTGGAAATTTTTAAAAATAAACTTCTTTCAAATTTAGCCAAAGATGTCAGTAAACTAGTCTCAGAATTACAAATTAATATAGCGGATGCTGATGTTGCATTAGCAAGTAATTTAGTTCAATCAAATTATTCTCCATCACCAAATGCAATAATATTTGTAAAAGTAAAGAGTTATTTTTCTAGCGGTGAGATAGAGCTTCAGTTAGATAAGGTTACAAAAAAAATTGAAGGATTCATTGTAAGTGAATCTATCATTCTTGAAAATGAAAAAAAAAGTCCTTTAGGATCTAGAACAGAAGGATTTTCACAAATTGTTTTTTTAGAAAAACCAACAAACATGACCGAATTTGATTGGTTTGATCATTGGACAAATTATCACACCAAAATCGCTATTCACACACAATCTAATTTCATTTATATACAAAACACAATAGTTCGTCCTTTACAAAATGGCTCCCCAACTTTTATTGCAATCATTGAAGAGTGTTTTCCATCAGAGGCCATGACAGATCCTCAAGTTTTTTATGCTGCTGGAAATAATCCTGAGTTATTTACAAAGCACGCTGAGATTATGATGGATAGTTGTGAGAAATTTATTGATTTTCAGAAGATAGAGGTAATACCTACGAGTAGGTATAGAATAATTTAGAGAAATATAAAATATATAAGAGGGTAAATCATGAAAGAAATGAAAGTCGCATTAGTTACAGGAGCTGCAAGCGGTATGGGAAGAATTTCTGCAAAAAGATTAGCTGCAGATGGTGTGCATGTTGCTGCTGTGGATGTTAATGCAGAAGGACTTAACGAGCTCAAACAGGAATCAAATAATATTTCTGTATTTTCGTGTGATTTATCTGATTCAAATGCAGTTAAGAGTATGGTACAGCAAGTACAATCAGAGGTAGGTTCTATTGATAGAGTTACCAATGCTGGGGCAATTATGCCTTTTGGGAAAATTGCTGATCTTTCAGCAGAATCTATTAATCAGTTAATGAGAATTAATTACGAAGGAACGGTTAATATTGTTGCAAATATTTTACCAGCAATGGTAGAAAAAGATGCAGGTCAAATTATTTTGTTTGGATCAATTGCTGGCACCTGCCCAGTTGAGAATATGTCTGCATATAGTGCTTCAAAGGCTGCTGTGAACATGTATGGAGAAATATTAGCTAAAGAACTTGAAGATACCAATATCAGAGTATTGCTTGTTTGTCCTGCTGTTACTGATACTCCATTAATGAGATTTGTAGATGAAACAGATGCACCGGAATCAATTAGAAAATCTGTTAAGGGAGGTAAATTAAACGACCCTGAAGAAGTTGTAAGTGCAATTGAAAGAGATATTTTAACCGATAAAGTAATTTGTTACCCCACTCCCGATGCTCTATATGCAACAAGAATTAGAAGATTTTTCCCAAATTATTGGTGGAAATTGCTTAAAAAGAATTCATAATGATAAGAAAGAAATAAAGCATGGCACCAGTTAGTAATTTAGCTCCAGACAATAGAGATTTATCTATGTTTCCAGGTGAATACGGATTGCCTTTTCTTGGAAAGACTGTTGAATTTGTTAAAGATACTTTAGCGCTGTGTAATCAGCATTATGAAAGATTTGGACCAGTATCTAGACTTGATATGGTTAGAAATCAAAGAGTTTTAATGTGTTTAGGTCCGGAGTTTAATGAAGCGTTATTATTTGATCCCAAGGGAAATTTTAGTGCCGCTGGCGGTTATGCAAACTCTTTGGGGCATCTTTATCCTGAGGGAATGTTAACAAGAGATGATAAAAAGCATAAGAGAACAAGGAGAGGGTCTCAACCGGCATTTAAGAATGATGCGCTTAAGTCATATGTTGACATGCTAATTCCTATTCAAGAAAGGCGTATTCAAGAGCTTCCTATAAATGAAGAGTTTATCTTTTATGATACGATCCAAAAAACTTTAATGGATGTTGCTTCAAGGGTATTTATTGGTTTGGATGAATTAAGTCCTGAAGCTAAAAGACTAAATCATCTCTTTTCTGTAATTAATGATGGTTTAATTACCCCATTACCCTATGATCTTCCATTTTTACAGTTCAGGAAATCGCTGAAGGCAAGAGAAGAACTCAGGCAGTTTTTAATATCAAAAATACCAGAAAGAAGAGGTAGCAATGCGCAAGATATGTTCACAAGATATTGCAATGTCAAAGATGAGGATGATAGTTACTTGGATGATGTAGACATTGATGGCCATATCGCTTTTTTATTATTTGCAGCATTTGATACCACTACGAGTGCATTAACTAATATTCTTTACTATTTAGGTAAAAATCCTGAGTGGCAAGAAAAAGTTAGGAATGAAATTTTTGAAGTAAACAATGAGATGCCAACCTTTGAGGATATGTCTGAAATGAGGCTTACTGAATACGTTTTCCAAGAGACATTAAGATTTTATCCATCCGTTATGATTTTGAATAGACGTACCACCAGAGATGTGACTGTTGCCGGATATGATATTCCAGCTAATACAGTAGTTATGATAAGTCCACCTTTTACTCATAGAATGGAGGAGTGGTGGGATAATCCTTACACTTTTGATCCTATGAGATTTTCACCAGAAAGAGCAGAACATAAAAGACACGGTTTTAGTTATATTCCATTTGGCGGTGGAGCACATAAATGCATTGGAATGCATTTTGCAATGATGAATGCAAAGTTGTATTTATTTAGGTTGTTAAAAAATTATAAAATTAATTTAAGAAATGATTATGATCCTGTGTTTCAACATGTTCATCTTCCTCGTCCAGTTGATGGTTTGCCTATAACACTAACAAGGATTTAGCTTTATGATTCCTGAAGGTAAGTATCTTGATGTAGCCGATAATTTTCGTTTTCATTATTACGATGAAGGTAATGGAGGAGTTGTTGTTTTCTTACATGGCAGTGGGACCGGAGCTTCAGGCCATACAAATTTTAAAAATAATTTTATCGCATTAAGGGATGCTGGCTTTAGAGTGATTTTGCCAGATCTACCAGGATATGGCTTTTCAAGTAAACCTGAAGATGAAATATACTCATTAGAATACTTCAATAAAAAATTAATTGAATTACTTGACGCATTGGAGATTCAAAAGTTTTCTCTTATTGGCAATAGTTTAGGAGGAGCGCTATCTATCGGTTTAGGTTTAAAGCATCCAACTAGAGTTCAAAAATTAATTTTAATGGCGCCAGGAGGTGTTGAGAACCGAGAGGTTTACGATTCAATGCCAGGCATCAAAAAACTCCTTTCAGATTTTCTTGGTGGAAATATGGACCAAGAAAAAATAGAAGGATTACTCGAGCTTTTTCCTTATGATAAATCAATTATTACCAAGGAGATGGTTGATGAGAGAATGGAAATTTTGCCTCTTATGAACACTAAGGTAATGGCAACGATGGATATTCCAAATATGGAATCAGAACTTTCATCAATTACTCAGCCGGTTCTAGCTTTTTGGGGCATGAATGATCAATTCATACCAATATCAGGTGCAATGAAAATAGGAGATGGCTGCCCAAATGCACAGATTATGTTATTTAGCCAATGCGGGCATTGGGTTATGATTGAGCAAGAACAAGTATTTAATAATGCCTGTATCAATTTTTTAAATTCTTAGGATATGAACCTTAATACTGTAAATGATATTGCCTCTGAGTTATTTCTAGCATTAAGAAACCAAGAAACAATTCTGCCAATAACTAATAGGTATCCTGAAATAGATATTAATGATGCCTATCAAATATCTAGAAAATTTCTTTCTTTAAGGGAAGATGAGGGAGAGAAAATTGTAGGGAAGAAGATTGGTGTAACAAGCCCTGTAGTTCAAGAAATGCTAGGTGTTAAGCAACCAGATTTTGGTTTTTTAACTGATGTCATGCAAGTAAAAAATAAATCTAATTTTTCAATAAATGATTTTTTGATCCAGCCAAGAGCAGAAGCTGAAATTGCTTTTATATTAAAGGATGACCTAAATGGTCCAGGCATTACAAGAGATGATGTTATTTCAGCAACAGAGAAAATACTTCCATGTTTTGAAATTGTAGATTCTAGAATAGATGCATGGCAAATTAAAATTCAAGATACTATTGCAGATAATGCTTCATGCGGAGTTTTTGTCTTAGGAGAAGGTTCATGTGCTCCAAATAAGTTTTTAATGGATGAGTTAGAAGTTGTAGTTCATAAGAATGGAGATTTTTTATCTTCTGGATTAGGTGCTGCTGTGCAAGGTCATCCAGCCGAAGCTATAGCATGGCTGGCTAATACTTTAGGAGAATATGATATTCCTCTCTTAAAGGGAGAGTTTATTTTATCGGGCTCACTTGTGCCTCTAGAGCCGGCTATAGTAGGCGATAAATTTTTTATGGAGCTTAAAGGGGTTGGAACCTGCGAAATTAATTTCATCTAATTATGAAAAAGACTAAATGCGCAATCATCGGATCTGGAAATATTGGAACAGACTTAATGTTAAAAATTGTTAACACCTCTGAATTTCTTTTTTTGAATGGAGTGATTGGGATTGATCCTGAATCAGATGGTTTGGCAATGGCTCAATCTCTTAATATTCCAATTTCTTCTTCTGGATTGAAGGGGTTCATGGAAATGAAAGAATATCAAGATACTAAAATATTTTTTGATGCAACATCTGCTGGCGCGCATCAAAACCACCATGAAGCTATTGCTAAAGATGGCAAGCAAATGATAGATCTTACTCCTGCAGCAATAGGTCCATATTGTGTTCCGGTAGTAAATTTATCCGAGCATCTTAAAGAACAAAATGTAAATATGGTTACGTGTGGTGGCCAAGCAACAATTCCCATGGTCGCAGCTGTAAATCAAGTATCCAGCGTTAAATATGCTGAGATAGTAGCATCTGTATCATCTAAGTCTGCTGGACCAGGCACAAGAGCTAATATTGATGAGTTCACCCAAACAACTAAACTTGGTCTTGAGAAGTTAGGTGGGGCTGATAAAGCAAAGGCAATCATTGTATTGAACCCAGCAGAGCCGCCTTTGCTTATGAGAAACACCGTCTTTACGTTATGTGACCCCGTAGATCAACAATTAGTAAATGAAAGTATTCAATCTATGGTTGAGCGAGTTCAATCTTATGTTCCAGGTTATCGTTTGAAGCAAGAAGTTCAGTTTGAAAGTTTTAGGTCTAATAATCCATGTTTAATTCCAGGATATGGTGAGTTTGAAGGGTTAAAGTCTTCAATCTTTCTTGAAGTTGAAGGAGCCGGTCATTACTTACCAACTTATGCAGGAAATTTAGATATTATGACTTCTGCTGCAATGGGCACAGCACACGAGTTTATTAAGTTAAATTCATGAAAAAGCTATATATTCAAGATGTAACTCTAAGAGATGGAATGCATGCTATTCGTCATCAATATGGTTTAGATCATGTCATTGAAATAGCCAAGGCACTTGATGAAGCGAAGGTAGATGCAATAGAGGTAGCTCACGGAGATGGTTTATCTGGATCTTCCTTTAATTATGGGTTTGGAGCTCACACTGATAAAGAATGGATAAGTGCAGTTGCTGAAAACTTAAATCATTCAAAGCTTACTACTCTTATTTTACCTGGAATAGCCATAAAGGAAGATTTGGAGTGGGCATGGGACCTTGGAGTTAGATCTGTAAGAGTAGCAACTCATTGCACTGAAGCTGATGTTTCAAAGCAACACATTGAATTTGCCAGAGAATTAGGCATGGATACCATAGGTTTTTTGATGATGTCTCATATGACTCCACCATCCAATTTAGCTGAACAAGCTAAGCTGATGGAATCTTATGGAGCTGAATGTGTTTATGTTGTAGATTCTGGTGGTGCATTAAGCATGGAAGATGTTGCTGATCGTTTTAAAGCATTTAAAGATACATTGGATTCAAAAACACAAACCGGGATGCATGCTCATCACAACTTATCTTTGGGTGTTGCTAATTCAATTGTTGCAGTTGAAAACGGAGCAAATAGGGTTGATGCCAGTCTTGCAGGTATGGGAGCTGGTGCGGGTAATGCTCCTCTTGAAGTTTTTATTGCTGCAATCGATAGACTGGGATGGCCTCATGGAACTGACTTATTTAAATTAATGGATGCCGCAGAAGAGTTAGTTAGACCACTGCAAGATAGACCAGTAAGAGTAGATAGAGAAACTCTAACCTTGGGTTATGCTGGAGTTTATTCATCCTTTTTAAGGCATGCTGAATCTGCTGCAGAAACTTATAACATTGATACTCGGGAGATTCTTGTTGAGCTGGGAAAAAGAAAAATGGTTGGCGGTCAAGAGGACATGATTGTTGATGTAGCTTTAGATCTAATAAAACAAAAATCTAAATCATGAAAATTGGCATGACCTTGCCGGTCATGGAACCAGGGCTTTCAAGGAAAGACTTGAAAAACTGGACGAAATCAATAGATGCTGGACCTTGGTCTCATATCGCACTCGGAGAAAGGATCTTATTTCCTAATCCTGAATTTATTTCTACATTAAGCGCTGTTGCTGCTTGGACAAAAAGAGTAGAGATTATCGCAACTATTTCAGTTTTAACAATGCATGATCCTGTATTAAGCGCAAAACAATTTGCAACTATAGATATGTTATCTGAAGGTAGGTTTACCTTAGGAGTTGGAGTTGGTGGAAGAGAAGAAGATTATAAATCCATAGGCGCAAATTGGTCAGAAAGACGTTGGAGTAAATTATCTGAAAAAGTCAAAATAATGCAGTCAATTTGGAAAAATAACTATGAATTATCATTGGGTCCAAAAACTTTTTCAGCAAATGGTCCAGAAATTCTTGCTGGTGCAGTTGGTCCTAAAGCAATGGAAATGTCAGTTGATTTTTCTAGTGGTTTAGCAGGATTTTCTTTTAATGCTGAAATTAAAGAAATAGAAGATTCTTTTAAGCGAGTTAAAAACGCTCATGAATCTAAAGGTAAGACACCAAGACTCATTACTAGCTTTTGGTTTGGGCTGGGTGATAAAGCGCGTGAAGATATTGAAATTCATTTACAAAGGTATTTAGCTTGGATGGGACCAGATGTAGCAAAAAATTTGTCAAGCACAGCTGGATTAGCAGGTAATGAAAGAGATCTTAAAGTTTTTTTAGAAGAAATTAAGACATTAGGCGCTAGTGATGTCATATTAGTTCCTACTTCAAAAGACATTAATCAGTTAAAATTAGCAGAGGAAATAGTCTCATCTTTCTTATAAAAAACTATATCTTGTAAGGAATGTTGACAAAATTTTTTCACTTGATACTCGTTGATTAATTGAGCTAAATATATAATAGTAAAAATTAGTTTTTATTTTAGGGAGAATTTTTGACCGATAAAGAGTTAATTGCACCTGATCTTCCAGAGCAAAAAGATCCAACTTTAAGCGATCTACCATCTGGTTGGCATAAGGTTGCTGACAGTGATCAGATTAATTTAAAGGAAGCAATACAGGTAGAGGATTTTCCCACTCAGATTGTAATATGGAGAGGAGAGGATTCGGTACTTCGAGCTTTGGATTTATATTGCAAACATATGGGAGCAGCTCTTTCGTGTGGAGAGGTAAACGGTAATACCATTAGATGTCCATTTCATTCATGGAGTTGGTCTGGTGAAGGTATATGCGATGAAATACCCTATGCAAAAAGAATACCTTCCAAGGCTGTGACCAGATCATGGGAAATTAAAGAAAATGAAGGAATTGTATATGTTTGGTATGATAAGGATGCAAGTCCTGCTGACCCAGAGGGGCAAAAGTTTAATTAGTTTGAGGAGAAAATAATGAGTGATTTGCCAGATAGATTTCCTAGAGGATGGTTTGTGTTAGGTCATCAGCGCGATTTCATAAGAGGGGAAATAAAAACACTTTATGGTTTTAACAGAAAAATTCAGGTTAAAAGGCTTGAAGATAATTCAATAGAGATTGATGTAGGTGCAGAGAAACCGTGGCCAATTCTAGAACGCAATCAGATGGTTTTAGTTTGGCATGATGTAGAAAAACAAGAGCCAGACTATTTACCTAATAAAATAGATGCTTGTTATTCTGATGAATGGTCAGATTACGGCATGGCAAGTTTTGTTGTTAAAAATAATTGTAGAGAATTAATTGATAATATGGCTGACAAAGGGCATTTTGGTCCAGTCCATCAGGCTCCATTTGAAGGCTTTTGGAATGAAGCTAAAGATCATACTTATACTCAAGAAATGACTGCAGATAGCCCAATACTTGGGCGTGATCTTTTCTCGCAAGCTAAATATGAAGGTCCTGCATATATGACAACTTATATGAGCGCTATTCATAATGGTGTAAAAGTTGAAAGTAGACTTCTGGTAAGTCACATTCCTTTAACTTTGACATCTTTTATAATTAATTTTGGTGTAATGGTTAAAAAAGTTCCTGGAATGTCCCAAGAAGAAGAAGATGCTTTTGTTCAAGGTTATGTAGATGCAAATAATTTTGCATTTGGTCAAGATGTTGCTATTTGGGAAAACAAAATCTATATTCCTGACCCATTAGTTTGTGATGGAGATGGTCCATTGCATAAATTAAGGAAGTGGTACGGACAATTTTTGGTTAATAGAGCTGAAGTGCCCAAAGGTCTAGATATGGAAATGAGAGAATTTTAATATTTAAAAAATATAAAATTCTTTAAGATGGAAAACCATTCTTTTACCATACCCTCGCTTGTTAATTCTCAGGCAAAAAACTTTGGAGAGAAGCTAGCTCTTGTCAGTAATCAAAATTTTTTTTCATATTCTCAGATTGATGAATTATCGACCATCATCGCATCTAATTTAGTTTCGTTAGGCTTAACAAAAGGAGATAGGGTGGCTATTTGGGCGCCCAATATGAATGAGTGGGTTTTAGCAGCTATTGGAATACATAAAGCTGCGGGTGTTTTAGTTCCCATAAACACTAGGATGAAAGGGAAAGAAGCTGCGTATATTTTAAATAATTCAAAAGCTAAAATAATTTTTAGCGTAAAAGAATTCCTAGATATAGATTATTTTTCTCTCATTAAAGGAGAAGATCTGCCATACCTTAAAACTAAAATTGTTCTTGATAATGCATTGGTACAAGAAGATCAAATTCACTTTAACTCTTTGTTGCAAAATAAAGATCACACTTTGCCAGAAATCAATCCATCTGATCTAGCTGACATAATTTTTACTTCTGGAACCACAGGAAAACCAAAAGGTGTCATGACAACTCATGAGCAAAATATAAAAGTTTTTGAATATTGGTCTAGGTATGTAGGATTAAATCAGGATGATAGATATTTAGTAGCCAATCCTTTTTTTCATACTTTTGGTTATAAGGCTGGGTGGTTAGCATCTATTATGCGAGGTGCAACAATTTACCCTTGTCCAGTATTTGATGCTGATAAAATAATTGAAACAATCGATCGGCATAAGATCTCAATGTTACCTGGTCCACCTACTTTATATCAGTCCATTTTAACCAGCTCTAAATTAAAGCAATTTGATATTTCATCTCTTAGACTAGGAGTTACTGGAGCTGCATCAATTCCAGTTCAATTAATTCAAGATATGAAAGAACGACTTGGCTTTGAAGTAATTATTACTGCTTATGGTTTAACTGAAAGTACAGGAGTTGTAACAATGTGCTCTCCTAATGATGATTATGAAACTATTGCGACAACCTCTGGTTGTGCCATTGCTGATGTTGAGGTGAAATGTATTAACCAAGATAATCAGGAGGTATCAGCAGGCGAACCCGGTGAGATTTTAGTAAGAGGCTATAACATCACACAAGGATATTTTAATAACCCTGAAGCCACTAAGGAAGCCATTGATACTGAAGGCTGGTTGCATACTGGCGATATAGGAATTCTTGATCAGAATGGATACATTAAAATTACTGATAGAAGCAAAGACATGTTTATCGTTGGAGGATTTAATGCATATCCTGCTGAAATAGAAAATATTCTTTGTGATCATCCGGCAATCTCTCAAGCAGCAGTTATAGGCATTGAAGATGAAAGAATGGGAGAGGTTGCTAAAGCTTTTATTATTTTAAAACCCAATCAAAATTTAAATAAAGATTCTCTAATACAGTGGTCTAAAGAAAATATGGCTAATTATAAAGTCCCGCGAGAAATAGCATTTGTAGAAGAATTGCCCACAAATGCTGCCGGAAAAGTAATGAAATATCTTTTAAAGGAAAGCTCTTGAGAGTTGTAATTTCAGAGGATACAAATAACTTTTATCGATCAGAGCTTTTATCTCTTGATCCCTCTATGGAAATCTTTTCTATAAATCCCGAGGATCCATCAAATCCTTCATGGGAAAGTGTTCCTGACTCAGATGCTTTTTTTATGTCATATCAATTTTTATTTGCTGCTAGGGACAACACAGAAATATATAGTCCCTTATTAAAATTATCTAAACGTATAAAGTTTATTCAAAGTGGCTTTGCGGGAATGGATGCTCCAATACTTCAAGCAATTTTAAAAGAAAAAAATATATTAGTTGCAAATGCTAGCAGCATCTATGCAATTCCAATTGCTCATTATGTTCTGTCACAAATTTTAAGGTGGAATAAAAGAATTGATCAGCATATTGAATTGCAACAAACTAAGAACTGGACTCCGCTTGGTGGAGATGGAGAGCTAACAGATAAAACTCTAGTAATCCTTGGTTATGGCGGAATTGGCAGAGAGGTAGCAAAACTTGGTAAATCTTTTGGCATGAGGGTAACTGGCATTAGACGCAATCCAATTGATGATGAGTATGCTGATGAGGTGTTGGGAGTAAAGCATTTTGAGGAATTACTTCCCCTAATTGATTACTTGGTGCTTGCTTTGCCGGATAGTACTAAAACTAGAGACATAATCAATCAAAATATTCTAAAAAAAATTAATAATTCAGCCATGTTGATAAATGTTGGGAGGGGCAGCGTGGTAAATGAGCAAGATCTTTCAGATGCATTAAATAATGAAGAAATTTCAGCAGCAGCATTAGATACGACTAAGATTGAGCCGCTAGAAAAATCTTCACCTCTTTGGACAGCGAAAAATTGTTTTATTTCTGCCCATGATTCAGCTCATTCATTGCTATCCTTGCAGAGAGCATTTGAATTATTTTTTCAGAATATTAAAAATATTCAAAACGACGAACCAATAAAGAATCTTTACTCAGAGTGAAAGTTTTTATTAAAAAACATCGCAGAGACTTATTAATCACATTTGCATGGATATTAGTT